>NZ_BAABCQ010000070.1:0-36973 GCF_039539045.1 Streptomyces marokkonensis | reverse complement strand
CAACGGGCCGCACTCCGAATACGTCACCCACTCGACTCACTCCACCCCCACTCCGAACAGATGCCCGCACGGCGCGTGGAAACACCGAAGCGGAGGGCCGGCCGTGAAGGGGAGCGCAGAGCCGGACACGAGACCGGACGCGAGACCGGACGCGAGACCGGACGCGAGACCGGGCGCGGATGGCACAGAACGGACACAAGCCGGAAACCGGGCCGAACACAAAGCCGGACACAGGGCCGAATGCGGGGCCGAATGCGGCCGGGAGCGGGGCGCACGCGGTGGCGGCCCGCCCAGCCATCCGGCCGGCACCCGAAGCCATCCCCACCCATGGACGATTGACCCCCAATTGGCCTTAATATCCGATTTACCGCTCTTGTCGACGCCCGTGAGTTGACTCACTCCGCCCCACCCGTAGGCAACCCCGCCGCCGGCCACGCCCTCCCTTTGCGCCGCAAGCCAGTTGAGGCTTGGCAACCGCAAAGGATCAAGCGTCACAAACACCCCAGACCAAGGTCAACAGGCGCGTTGGGTGATTCCTGCACTTGTTTCGGACATGTGCTCTCGCATACGTTCCCGGCCTGTCGGGTGGACGCCGAATCCTGCCACCGCCCGGACACACAGTCATCCGCCAACAAACTCGCAGGCAGGAGCGGGGGACCCAGGTAAGTCGCCGCGCCCGGTCACCACCGGAGCGGCTCGGGGTGAAGCCGTGCCCGTCAGGGCCCGGCCGGGCACCTCCCCGCCCGAACCCGACAGCTCACCTCGCAGGCGTAAGGAGAGGGACTCAAGCATGTCTGCCAACGGTCAGAACCGTCACGCCCGAACCACCCGTCTCGCCCGCAAGCTCGCCGTCGCCGGCACCGGCGCCGCCGTGCTCGCCCTGCCGCTCATCGGCGCGACCAGCGCCTCCGCCGCCACCCCGGCCACCACGCCGGCCACCGCGACCGCCGCCACCGCGGCGACGACGACGTACCCGGACAACCTCGACGGCTGGATCCGCGAGTCGCTCGACATCATGGCGCAGCACGGCATCCCCGGGACGTACGAGGGCATCCACCGCAACATCATGCGGGAGTCGTCCGGCAACCCGCTCGCCATCAACAACTGGGACATCAACGCCGTCAACGGCACCCCGTCCAAGGGACTGCTCCAGGTGATCGCCCCCACCTTCCAGGCGTACCACGTGCCCGGCACCTCCTGGGACCCGTACGACCCGGTCGCCAACATCACCGCCGCCTGCAACTACGCGGCCGACCGGTACGGCTCGATGGACAACGTCTTCAGCGCGTACTGAGCCGTACTAGGAAGCTCCGAAGATCCGCTCGAGGACGACGGCCACGCCGTCGTCCTCGTTCGTCGTCGTGACCTCGTCGGCCACCGCCCTGAGTTCGGGGTGGGCGTCCGCCATGGCGACGCCGTGCGCCGCCCAGTCGAACATGGGGATGTCGTTGGGCATGTCCCCGAAGGCGATCGTCCGCCGCCGGCTCAGGCCCAGGCGCTCGGCGGCCAGGGCGAGGCCGGTCGCCTTGGTGATGCCGCACGGCTGGAGCTCCACCGTCCCCGGCCCCGACATCGTGACCGTCGCCAGGGAACCGACCACCGCGCGCGCCGTCGCCGCCAGCTCGTCGTCGGACAGGTCGGGGTGGCGCAGCAGCACCTTGCTGATCGGTGTGCTCCACAGCTCGTCGCGCCGTTCGACCCGTACCGCGGGCAGCGTCGGGTGGGGCATCAGGTAACCCGGCTCGATGAGCGTCAGGCCGTCGACGCCGTCCTGGTCGACCGCGGCGTACACCTGCCCCACCTCGGCCTCGATCTTGCCGAGCGCGGTCTCGGCCAGTTCCCGGTCCAGGGTGACCGACCACAGCATCCGGTGCGCACCGGCGTCGTACACCTGCGCGCCCTGGCCGCACACCGCGAGCCCCGTGCAGCCCAGGCGGCCGAGCAGCGGCCGTACCCGGGGCGCCGGTCGCCCCGTCACCACGAGATGCCGCGCACCGGCCTCACCCGCCCGCGCCAGCGCGGCCAGCGACCGGTCGGAGACGGTGTCGTCGCCACGGAGCAGCGTGCCGTCGAGGTCGGTGGCGACGAGTGAGTACGCGGTGCGGTCCATGATCAGAGAATACGGACACCGCACCTGTCCGACTCACCCGCGACCGCTTCCGAACGAGGACGCACGAGGACGGCACAACTGCGCACGAGTACGGCACGAGGACGCACGAACGTGTCCGAAACCTGGCACATCATCGGCTAAAGCCGGTTAAAGGCCTGTGCACCGATTGGCAACAACATGGTCCGCTACCTACCCGCCGGGACGCCCCGGCGGTACCTTGCTGTTGTCCAGGGGGACTTGATCGGGGGGTCGGGTTGAACAGCGGACGTGTGCGTGTGCTCAGGCCGGAGGAACTGGGCGAGGGGGAACGGGAGCACTGGCGCGAGCTGCGCGCCAAGTCGACGGCACCACGCAATCCGTTCATGGAACCGGAGTTCACCGACGTCGTGGGCCGGGTACGGCCGCGGGCACGGGTGGCGGTGGTGTACGACGGCGGGGAGGCGGCCGGGTTCCTGCCGCACGAGCACGGACCGCTGGGCCAGGGCCGGGCGATCGGACTCGGAGTGTCGGACTGCCAGGGCGCGGTGCTGCGCCAGGACCTCGCCCCGGACACCCGCGAACTGCTGCGGGCCTGCTCCCTGTCGAGCTTCGCCTTCGACAACGTGGAGGCGGAGCAGTCACTGTTCGTGCCGCACGCCGCCGAGGAGCACACCACCCACGTCATCGACGTGCAGAAGGGGTACGAGGCGTACGAGAACGAACTGCGCGACCGGTCACCGAAGTTCCTGAAGACGACCCTCGCCAAGGAGCGCAGGCTCGGCCGCCAGGTCGGCGACGTGCGCTTCGTGTTCGACGAGCGTGATCCGGCCGCCCTGCGCACGCTCATGGAGTGGAAGTCGGCGCAGTACCGCAGGACGGGACGACGGGACCGGTTCGCACAGGAGTGGATCAGCCGGCTCGTGGCACGGCTGGCCGAGACACGGGCGCCCGAGTGCACCGGCACCCTCTCCGTGCTCTACGCCGACGGCCGGCCGGTCGCCGCCCACTTCGGACTGCGCTCCGCGACGGTCCTGGCCTGTTGGTTCCCGGCGTACGACCCGGACTTCGCCAAGTACTCGCCGGGGCTGGTGCTGCATCTGCGGATGGCCGAGGCCGCCGCCGCCGTCGGCGTCGGCATGCTCGACATGGGGCGGGGCCCGGCGGAGTACAAGGACTCGCTGAAGACGGGCGAACTGCCCGTGTACGAGGGGGCCGCGACGCGTGTGGGCGCGGGCGCCGCGCTGCACTGGCTCGGCCGCGAACCGGCCCGACGCGCGCACGGCTTCGTGCGCGACCGGCCCCGGCTGGCGTCGCTGGCGGTACGGACGTTGAGGGGCGCGGCCCGGCTTCGCCGGTGATGACGGAGGGCAACCACGAGGGGGTGGGCGTATGGCCGGCGTGTGGCGTGCGCGGCAGGAGACACGGCGGGAGATAGAGGGGTTCCTGAGCATCGGCCCGGTGCAGGTCGCCGAGCTGGACCTCGCCGCCGAGGAGGATGGGGCGGCGGAGGCTGGCGGGGCGCGGGAGGCCCACGGGGCGCAAGGGGCCGATTGGGCGAAGAAGACTGGCGATGCGCGGGATGTTCGCAGTGCGCAGGAGGCTGTCGATGCCCGGGGTCTCGGCGGTGCGCAGGAGGCCGGCGATACGGCGGACGCTGAAGGTGCCGGAGGCGCGAGAGGTGCGGAGCTGAGACCGGGGCCGGGCAGCGCCACGGTGACGTCCGGGGCGGTCTTCGTCCTGGTCAGACGGGCAGGACGGCCCATCGGCACGGTGCTCGGGCAGGTACCCGAGGGCGCGGATCCCACCGAGGTGCTGGCCGGGCTCGCCCGGAAGCTGCCGGGTGGGGAGGCGCCCGAGCCGTTGCCCCGGCCACCGTCCGCCAGTGTCGTGGTCGCCACCCGGGAACGGGCGGACCAGCTCGCCCGAGCGCTGGACTCGTTGCTCGCGCAGGACCACCCGGACTTCGAGATCGTCGTCGTCGACAACGCGCCCGCCACCGGCGAGACCCGTGAGCTGGTCGAGCGGAAGTACGGCGAGCGGGTGCGCTACGTGTGCGAACCGGTCCCCGGACTCGCGATCGCGCACAACCGGGGGCTCGCGGTCGTACGGGGCGAGGTGATCGCCTTCACCGACGACGACGTGGTCGCCGACCCGCGCTGGCTCACCGAGCTGACCGCGCCCTTCGCCGCCGACCCACGCCTGGGCTGCGCCACGGGACTGATCCTGCCCGCGCGGCTGCGCACCCCGGCCCAGGTGCTGCTGGAGAGCCACGGCGGCTTCGCGAAGGGCTTCACTCCACGGACGTACGACCCGGCGGACCCGCCCGCCGACGACCCGCTGTTCCCGTTCACCGCGGGCCGCTTCGGCTCGGGCGCCAACATGGCCTTCCGTACGTCGGTGCTGCGGGCGGCCGCCGGCTTCGACCCGGCGACCGGCGCCGGCACGCCCGCTCGGGGCGGTGACGACCTCTACGGATTCGTCCGCGTCCTCGCCCAGGGGCAGCGGCTGCGCTACACCCCGCGCGCCCTGGTCTGGCACCACCACCGGGAGACGTGGCGGGACCTGGAGACCCAGGCGTACGGCTACGGCGCGGGCCTCACCGCGTACCTCACGGCGATCCTCGTGAACCGGCCGGCGCTGGTGCCGGCCTTCCTCGTCCGGCTGCCGGGCGGACTGGCACACGCGCGCCGGCTGACCGCCGTACGCGCCACCGCCGTACCCCCCACCGCCGACGGCGGTGCCGCCGACGGCACGGGACCGGCAGCCGGCGCGCCGGGCGGGCACGAATCACGTACGCATCCCTGGCCGCGGCGCCTGTCCCGCCTGCAGCGCCGGGGCATGCTCTACGGCCCCGTCGGCTATCTGCGCGCCCGCCGCGCCCTGCGTACGGTCGCACTGGAGACGCGATGAGAGAGACCCACGCACCGAGAGTGACCGGGACCGGGACCGGGGCTCCGGGAGCGGCCAACGCTCCGAGACCGACCGGGGCTCGGGAGGACGCCGCGGCGGCGGGCGGGCACATACCCGTCTTCCTCTACCACGCGGTGATGGACGATCCGCCCTCGTGGATCGCCGAGTTCACCGTCGCGCCGAGGGAGTTCGCCGCCCATCTGGACGCGATCGTCGACAGCGGGATGACGCCGGTCACGATCAGCGTGCTCGCCGGCCATCTCGCCGGGCGGGCGGCGCTGCCGCCCCGGCCCGTGCTGCTCACCTTCGACGACGGCTTCGCCGACCTGCCCGGTCCCACGGCCGAGGCGCTGGCCGTGCGCTCGCTGCCCGCCACCGCCTACCTGACCACCGGGGCCATCGCTCCGGGCGGGCACAGTCTGCTGCCGCCCGCGCCGATGATGACCCTGGACGAGGCGGCGGAGCTGGAACGTTCCGGCATGGAGATCGGCAGCCACACCGTCACCCACGCCCAGCTCGACACCCTGTCCACCAGCGGCCTCGCGTACGAACTACGTACGTCCAAGGCCGTACTGGAGGACGCCCTTGGGCATCCGATCCGCCACCTCGCCTACCCGCACGGCTACAACAGCGCCAAGGTGCGGTCGCTGTCGGCCCGCGCCGGGTACGAGACGGCGACCGCCGTGCGGCACGCGCTCAGCTCGGACCGCGACGAGCGGTACCGCATCGCCCGGCTCATCGTGCGGCGCGGCCACACGGTCGCCGACGTCGAGGCGTGGCTGGCGGGCGGGGGCGCCCGGATCGCCCCCTACCGCGACGGTCCGAAGACCGTCGCGTGGCGGTGGTACCGGCGGGGGCGTGCCATGCTCCGGGGGCCCGAGTTCGCCGGGTAGCCCGCGGGACGGCCCCGGTCACTTCAGCGGCTGGTTGAGGTGGGGGTCGGCGGCCACCTCGCGCAGATTGGCCCACGCCCGATCGCCCGCCACGGCCAGGTTGCAGTGCGGCCCGGGGTCGCGGTAGTTCCACTGGAGGGCGGCCTTGACACCCTCCAGGTCCTTGAGCACCCCGGGCACCTGCGCGTACCAGTCCGCCTGCCGGTCGGGCCGCTTCGGGTCGGAGGCGCTGCCGAACTCCGAGAGCATCAGGGGCTTGTCGTCGGAGAGGTTGGCGCGGATCCAGTCGTGGGTGGCGTGCTGGGTCTGGGCGAAGGTGAGCCAGTCCGTCTTGTGGCAGAGGTAGTAGTTGTACTGGTTGTAGCCGATCCAGTCGACGTACTCGTCCCCCGGATACATGCTCTTGAACAGGTCGGCGTGGTCCAGGTAGCCGGTGATGATCCACGTCCACACGACGTTGTCGACGCCCAGCTCGCGGAACCGGTCGTGGATGTGGCGGTAGGCCCGGACGTAGTCGGCCGGGGTGCCGTTGTCCGGCGTACGGGTGTCCATCTCCAGGTCGAAGGAGAGGAACACCTTCTTCCCCGTGCGCTGCCCGTACTCCTTGATCCGCTGTGCCTGGACGTCGATCACGGAATCGTCCATGTCACCGGCGGCTATCTGCTTCCAGGTGGGCTGCTGCTCCTTGGTCCCGCCCCACCACTTGCTCTCCCAGGAGAGCAGCAGCATGCGGTCATCGCCGACGAGCTGTTCCTGCTCGGTGAGCAGCTGGCCCTCCAGGCGGGTCTCCGTGACCGCCGACATGTCGTGGTACGTGTACACGATGTCGAGCCTGCGCCCGACGTTCTCCTCGTACGCGTGCACCTTCTCGGCCAGGTCGGACTTGTCGTGCGGCACGAAGGCGCCGAACCACGCACCGCAGGGCGGCTCGAGGAGCGCGGTCGGGCGGCACTTCGCGTCGTCGGCCGGGTCGGCCGGGCCGGTGGCGTCGCGCAGGGCGAGCAACGCGACCAGGACCGCGCACGTGGCCGTGACGGATGTGATCAGCAGACGGCGCCGGCCAGGGCGCCTGGGGCCCCTGGGTTCCTTGGGCCTGCGGTGCTGTCCGGTCGTCGTCGAGTCCCCGGTCGTGCGGCGAGCGGGACGGGCGAACTTCACAGAGTGGAACCCTTCCGTGTCCTCGGTGCCGCCCCCGACGCCGTCCTGGGCATCGGGGAAGCACGCAGGCGCGGGCAGAACGCGGCGAGCGTGGTCAGCAGGGTGAGCGTCAGCAGGACCCGGTCCCCGCTGAAGGCGTGCGCGGCTATCAGCACCGTGGCGACGAGCATCGCGGCGCTGACACTCAGCAGGACGGCCAGCATCAGCCGTTCCAGCAGGTCGGAGTGGCGTTCGAAGTCCGCGTCACGACGCTCGACGGGGGCCTGTGCCCGGCGGGCCCGCAGCGCGGGGCCGCAGATTCTCACCAGGGCGGCGCCCGGGCCGACGGTCAGGAAGGCGACGACCGCCGCGCCGCGCAACGGTGAGCCACCGGGCAGAGCGAGCGCGGCGAGCGCCAGCCAGCCGGCGAACGGCGGCAGCATACGGATCACGAGGTCCTGGGGTGTCATGGCGTCCAGCGGTGCGCCGACGCCCGGCGAGGCCCTGGGGTCCGGTGGTGTCCTGGGGTCCGGTGATGCCTTCGGGTCCGGTGATGCCTTGGCGTCCCGCGGTTTCATGGTCTGACTCGCTCCCCTTCTCAGCTCGCCGGTTTCAGGACGTAGAGCACGCCGGCGCTGTTCTGAGCCACGCGCTCGAACAGCGGTGAGTTCGTGACGGACTCCCGGAGACGGTTCAACTGGGCTGTGTTCAACTGGCCGTTCATCTCCGAGTTGGCCACCTGCCCCTGGGTGAGCAGGAAGTAGGCACGGGCCGGAGCTTCCACGCCGGCCATGTCTCGAGCGAGGACGGCTGCCGGGTCGCGGACGATCTCGTCGACGTGGCGCCGGTCGTCGTCGAGGAACCAGTAGTGGTCGACTCTCCAGTACTGCTCGTAGGCGAGCGGGTAGTTCCGATTGGCGGCGACGACCAGGGAATCGTCCGGTGCCTGGTCGAAGAGCTGCTGTACCAGGGCCACTTCCGAGGACGGGAAGTAGTTGATGCGGTCCTTGCCCGAGTAGCTCGGCACGAACGCGAGGGTCCCGGCGAGCAGCACGAGCGGCGGCGCCCACGCGCCGTACCGCAGCGAGGGCAACGAGGGCAGTGGGAAGCGCCGACGCCGGACGATGGTGGTGGTGGTCGGCGAGCGTCCTTCCTTACCCCGCACGGTGGCGACGGCGGCGTCGGCGGCGTCGGCGGCCAGCGTGCGGACCTTCGGCAGCAGCGCGGCGGCGGCGAAGAAGGCCGCGCCGGGCAGCGTGAACATCAGGACCCGGAAAATCATCTCGCTGCCGTAGCTGCTCGCCACGAACATCGGCAGCGGCGCCGCCGCGACCAGCAGCAGCGGCAGTGCCCGGTGCCTCAGCACCCGCTGGCGCAGCACGCCGGCCAGCGCGAGCAGCAGTACGGAGCCCGAGAGCAGCCGGGCCGCCCAGGAGGTCATCACCGCGCCGGTGCCGGTGGGCGTGGTCCCGTACCCGGTCTCGACGTTGGCTCCGACGTCGCCGACGGAACGGATCATGTCCGGCAGGGTGGCGGAGAGGAAGGGGAGCGCGGCCGTGAGACTCCAGGCCAGGAAGATCACGACCGTCGTGACCGCCGGGACCCAGTGACGGTAGCGGCGCGTGAACGCCAGCGCGACGAGCGTGACCACGAGCATGCCGGGGGTCAGCTGGTGCGAGACGACTATGGCGGTGACCAGCACGCTGAGCAGTACGGTCCACACCACCTGCCCCTGCCGTCCGCGCCGCCCACCGGAACGGCCGTAGCGGCGCAGTACGACCGCGATGACGCCCAGGTGCAGGGCGTAGGCGACGGACTGCGGGGAGAAGTAGTCCTGTCCCACCCAGTTGGCGACGTAGAACAGCCACACGGCGGTCCAGATCAACCGCCGGTCCTCGGTGAAGGTCCGGTAGATCAGCAGCAGCGGGAGCAGCAACATCAGGCTGGAGGCCAACGGCCACCAGGCCATGTACATCGCGGCGTTGTCCACGCCCAGCAGCCGTACCAGTGCTGCCTGGGCGGCGAAGAAGCCGGGCCACTGGTCGTAGACCGCCATGTCGCCGAGCTGGTCCGCGGTCTGAAGTCCGCCGGACGTCAGGAGATGGTCGATGACCGCATCGTGCTTCCACGCCCACGCGTAGAGCGGCGTCGAGTAGAGGACGGCCTGGGTGGCCCGCTCCATCACGAGCAGACCCAGGACGTAGGCGAGCGACCAGGCGCCCCGGCGGCGCGGGTTGCGCACTGTGAACCAGAAGCCCGTGGTGAGCACGGCGAGACCGGCCCAGAAGGTGGGATGCAGCGCGCTGAGCAGGCCGAAGTCATCCAGGGCGGACACGTCGGTGTGGCGCGTCGCGTAGGTCCACAGGGCGAGCGCGACGAGCAGGGGTACGGCCGGCCAGGCGGCGGCGACGCGGGTCGGCCAGGCGGCTGGAGCGAGGTCGGACAAATCCGTCACGGGCGGCTCGGCGGCGGAGCCGCGGGGCTCCGGGTCAGAGGGCTGGTGGGCGTGTGCGGTGGTATCCCGGACGGGCCGGGCGGACGCCTCCTCCGAGGTCGTGGTGGCCGACTCCTGTGAAGTGCGGGGAGTCGGCTCCTGCGAGGCGCGGAGGAGTGCGCCCTTCTCCCGCGCGTGGCCGCGCTCGTAGTCGGGTTGGTGGTGGTCTTCGTGGTCGTCTTGGTGGTCGGGTTCGTGAACGGCGCCGGTGCCGGGTTCGGGTCCGAGTTCGGGCCTGGCGTCGTGTTCGGGCCCATGGTCCTGCGCGGGGCCGTGGTCGTGTCCGTGGTCGTGTCCGGGGCCGTGGTCGTGTCCGGGGCCGTGGTCGTGTCCGGGGCCGCGCGTGAGGGTTTCCCCAGGGTCCGGCGCGTTCGAGGGCACCGGTGCGTCCGGGTTCGAGGCGTCCGGGGTTTCCTGCCCGGGTGCGGGATCTGGTGCGGATCTCTCCCGTGGAGTTGCTGGCGGACGCACGACGATTCCCCCCTGGAGATTCGGCTCTGTGCTTGATCAGTCCCTGGACATGCCGTTCGGTCTGGCGCGGTGCTCGGGCTCCGTCGGCTCCGTCCTGAAACCAGGGCGGCGAAGTGACAGGAGCAGGACTACGAGAACGAGCAGCAGGAGGAGAGGCGGCGCGACCGGCGCGAGCTCCTGACGCCAGACCCAGCCCCCCACCGCGGCGAGATACAGAACCCCCCAGCGTCCCTGCCACCCCAGCCGACCGCCCGCCTTCGCGAGCAGCAACCACAGCGGCACGAGACACAGCAACTGCAGGACGAGCGGCGTCCAGCGCAGCAGTGGACCAGGCCCGTCGAACCCCACCGCTTCCGCGAGAAATCCAGCCGTCTCGGTATATAACGTCCCACCTACCGCCTCCGGTTCCCGTCCGAGGGCGACGGGCGCCGCGTGCAGGGCGAGGACGGCGGCACCCAGCGCGGTGCCGGGCAGCCAGGGGTCGGGACAGGCGCACAAGGTCACTGCCGCCACGAACACCACGAGCAGCAGGGCCCCCGCCACCAGCGCCGGCAGGGGCAACCCCCGCAGCAGCTCCTGACCAGTGAGGTCGGCCCCCACCTCGGACACCCCGCCCAGCCACGGCAGTTCACGCATCGCCACCAGGAAGACCACGGTGGCGACGCCGAGCAGCAGCCACAGGGCGGGCCGCAGACGCCGCTCGGGGACCGTCCCGATCGCGTAGCCGTCCTCGTCGAACTCACCGTCCTCGACGAACCTGCCGTCGTCACCGCCAACACCATCGGCACCATGGTCGCCATCGGCACCGTGATCGCCGCCGGAGTCGTGGTCGCCGCCGGAGTCGTCGGCCTGGGGATCGGCCTCGTCGTGCCCGGCCCTCGAGTCGGAAGCGGCATCGGGCTCGAAGTCGAGACCCGAGCTCGCGTCGTCTACGTCATTCGCGTCGGCTTCCGCATCGGATCTCGCGTCAGGGCCGGATGCGGGTCCGGGCTCGGTGTCGGGGTGCCGGGCCCGTCGGACGATCACCGCGAGGGTGTCCGCCTCGAAGGCTTCCCGCTCATACCCCGGGCGCCCGATGAACAGGGCGACCGTGTCGTCCCGCGACGCCTCGTCGGACTGCCCGTGCTCGTACGCCGCCCGCCGCGCCCAGCTCGTGCCGTACCCCGCGGTGGCGTTCAACCGTGCCCAGTGAGTGCCGTAGGAGTTGCCGTGACCGGGTTTCCGGCCGCCCCGCGCTCCGGTGCCGCCGGACGGGCCCGAGGCCCCGGGCCCGCGCGAACCACCGGCTTCGTCGATGCCGCGCAGGGCGGCGCGCAGGCCGGGCGCGCAGCCGACGGCGACCAGCGTCATGCTTCCCAGCACCGCCCACCCGGCGCCCGCGATCCCGGCCGGGGTGAACAGCATCGCCGCGCTGCCCAGCACCAGGACGCACATGCTGCCCTGCACGGCGGCGAGCACTCCGGTACGCCCCTGGACGCGCAGCACGCCGATGTACAGCTCGACCACGATCCTCGGCAGCGCGCCGATGGCGAGCAGCCGCAGCACCGTGGAGCCGTGCTCCGCGTAGTCCGCGTCGAAGGGCGCGAGGATCTGCGGGGCGAAGGCGACCAGGAAGAGCACCACCGGAACCAGCAGCAGCGTCATGCGGCGCAGCGCTCCGCGGACGCCGTCGGCGAGGCGGCGCGGGTCGTGCGAGGCGTGCGCGGTGAGGGAGGAGGCCATGTTGATGGCCATGAACTCCATCGTGCCGCCGACGGTGTAGGCCACGTAGAAGTAGCCGTTCTCCGCCGCGCTGAAGTTGACCGCGACCATCACCGGGAGCAGGTTGATCATCGCCAGGCTGAACACCGCGCCCAGCGAGTCCCCGGCGAGGAATCGGCCCATCTCGCGGACCTTGGGCGGCTCCACGTCGCGGTCGGCGGCGGCCTGGCGGGGAATGAGTCTGCGGAAGATCAGCCAGCCGAGGGGCAGGGTGGAGAAGGCGATGGCCACGGCCCACGACACGAAGATGCCGAGCACCGGCATCGTGGTGGCGAAGAGGGCCAGCATGATCAGCTTTCCGACCGAGAACACCGCGTTCCCGGCGGGCACCCACTCCGCCTTGCGCAGCCCGGTCAGCACACCGTCCTGGAGCGTGAGCAGCGCCCAGGCCACACACGCCGCGACGAACAGCGCCCCCGCCTCGGCGGTGCCCAGCGGGGCGTACGACGCGCCCCACAGGTCGAGGGTGAGCAGGAAGACGACGGCGGCCACGGCGACGACCACCGAACTGGCCGCGTACGCACGCCACACCAGCCACCCGGTCGCACGGCCGGCCCGCGGTACGAAACGGACCACGGCGCCGATCATGGTGGTCGCCGTGATGCTGGCGAGCAGCCGCATGGCGGCGATGGCGGCGGAGCCCTGCCCGACGGCCTCCTCCGAGTAGTAGCGGGCGGCCACGAGCCAGAAGCCCAGACCGAGCACGGCGGAGACGCCGGTGCTGAGCATCAGGAAGTAGGCGTTCTTGAAGAGCGAGTCGCCGCCGTGCCCGCTTCCGGGCGGTGTTCCGCCGGAGCCCGCGGGCGCCGCGGCGGTCTCGTGCACCTGGGTCTCAGCCACCGGACGGAACCAACCCTTCCGGTGCCTCGGCCGGCTGTATCGATGACTGCTCCAGCGCCGCGACGGCCGCACGGGCCCGCAGCGGATCCACGGGCAGCGCGTGCCGTGCGAACCAGCGCGCCCCCTCCGGGGAGGGCGACGGGTCGGTGAAGGCGGCGCCCGCGTAGTCGTCCAGCGGCGGGTCGTAGAGGTAGCCGACGACGATGCCGCGCCGGGCCAGGGCGCGCGTCGCCGCGCCCCGGTCCGCCACCAGCAAGGGCACTCGGAACAGCGGCTGAGCCGTGCCCGGTGACCGGTTCCTGGCGCCTTCCCACCCGGCCGGCAGCGCCCAGCGGGTCGACAGCAGCAGCTCCGTCCCCGCGCGGCAACCGGCCAGTACGCCGTCCAGTCCGTCGAGCCTCCGCCCGATGCGCCCCAGCCGGAAACGGCCGGCCCGCAGCCGGTAGTCGTGCATGTCGACGCGGACCCAGGGATCATGCGCGTCAAGGGAGTCATGGGCATCGAGAGAGTCGTGGGCTTGGGGGGAGTCGTGGGCTTGGGGGGAGTCGTGGGCATGGAGGGAGTCGTGGGCATCGGGACCGGAGGCCGAAGCGGCCGCGCGGGCCAGCTCCTCGGGCCGTAGCGGCATCCGGATCCCCTCCCGCTCCGTCAGCCCCAGCAGCCGCATCGCGGCCCAGGCGGCCCGCCGAAGCCGCAGCCCACGTACGGCGGCCTCCGCGTAGGGCCGTACTGCGTAGGCGAGTTCGGCCGTCGTACGGCGCGGCAGCAGCAGCTCGTCGCAGGTCTTCTCCAGCGTCTCCCGCAGCCCCGGATCGGCGACCGCGAGAATTCCGCCGGCCTTGGCGCCGACGTGCTTGGACAGGCTGAAAACGGAGGCGTCTCCCCACGCGCCGACCGGCCGCCCGCCCACCTCGCTGCCGATGGCGTGCGCCGCGTCCTCGAACAGTGGGATGCCCAACGCGTCGCAGCGGGCCCGCAGTCCGGGTGCCGGGTCGGGATTGCCGTACAGGTTCGTCGTCAGTACGGCGGACAGCGAGCCCCACACCTCCTCGGGCACGGCATCGATGTCGACGGACGCGTCCGACGGGTTCAACGGCGCCTGCACCGGCCGCAGTCCGGCCGCCAGCACGACGAAGAAGATGACATCGTCGTTGACCGGCGACATCAGCACCCTGCCACCCGGTGGGCACCAGTGACGCAGCGCCGCGTACAGCCCGAAACGGCATGACGGTACATACACGCATTCCCGGCCGAGACGGCTGCGCATGGCCTCTTCCAGCCGCTTCCTCGGCTGCGAACCATCCCGCACCGAACCCGGACCGGCCTCCCCTGTGGCCATCCGCCCCCCTGGTGTGCCCTCGAAGGCCCCCTCCCCGAGGCCTTCCAGCACCCGCCCAGAGTCGCCCCGTTCGCACCGCTCCGTCAAGATTGCGTACCGGCCTGTGGACAACTTCCCGCACTCAAGCGGAAGCAGAGCGCCACATCGCCGGCCGCTCGCACGGGCGTACGCCGACGGTGCGGGGGCCGCCCCACCGGCCACTGCACCGGTCTCTCTCCCCGCCTCCCGCACCGGCGTCCGTGACACTCCACGCACGTCAGCCCGTCCGAGCGCCCCCTCCCCCGCCACATGCCGCCACCTCCCGGCGCACTGCCCAAGACCGGTATGTCACCCGTAACGTGTGGCCCGGCCACGAACCACGTGGCGCACACGGCGCGCACGGCGCATGGCGAGCACGAAAGCGAGGCAGCACCCGATGCCCCCCTTCGATGTCCCCGAGGGCGACCCCTTCGGCCCGCACAACCTTCCGTACGGCGTGTTCTCGGTCCCCGGCACGCGGGAGCGGACGGTGGGCGTCCGGCTCGGCGACCACGTCCTCGACGCCGGCGCGGCGGCCCACGCGCTCGGATCGCCGTACGCCTCCCTGCTCGCACGACCCACCCTGAACCCGCTGCTGGCGGCCGGCCGCACGGCCTGGTCCGACGTACGGCGCGCGCTCACCGCCTGGGTGACCGTCCCCTCCCACCGCGAGACCCTGGAACCCCTGTTCCACCCGCTGTCGTCGGTGACCCTGCACCTGCCCTTCGAGGTCGCGGACTACGTCGACTTCTACGCCTCCGAGAACCACGCCCGGAACGTCGGCCAGATCTTCCGCCCCGACGCCGCCGACTCCCTCACCCCGAACTGGAAGCACCTCCCGATCGGCTACCACGGCCGCTCCGGCACGGTCGTCGTGTCCGGCACGGACGTCGTACGGCCGTCCGGCCAGCGCAAGGCCCCGGCCGACGCCACTCCCGTCTTCGGCCCGTCGGTCCGCCTCGACATCGAGGCGGAGGTCGGCTTCGTGGTGGGCGTGCCGTCCGACATGGGCAGCCCGGTGGCGCTCGGCGACTTCCGCGAGCACGTCTTCGGACTCTGCCTGCTCAACGACTGGTCCGCGCGGGACGTCCAGGCCTGGGAGTACGTCCCCCTCGGACCGTTCCTCGGCAAGTCCTTCGCCACGTCCGTGTCGGCCTGGATCACGCCGCTGGACGCCCTGGAGGAGGCGCGGGTGGCACCCCCGGAGCGCACCCACGAGCTGCTTCCCTACCTCGACGACACGGCCGGGGAGCGGGACGAACCCGGAGGATACGACCTGCGGATCTCCGTCTCCGTCAACGGCCACGTCGTCTCCGAGCCACCGTTCTCCACCATGTACTGGACGGCCGCCCAGCAGCTGGCCCACATGACCGTCAACGGCGCCTCGCTGCGCACCGGTGACCTCTACGGCTCCGGCACGGTGAGCGGACCGACCGAGCGGGAGCGCGGGTCCCTGCTGGAACTGACCTGGAACGGACGCGAGCCGCTGGAACTCCCCGACGGCAAGCGGACGTTCCTGGAGGACGGGGACGTGGTGACCCTGTCGGCCTGGGCGCCCGGGCCGCACGGCGCCCGGGTGGGTCTGGGCGAGGTGACCGGACGGGTCACCGGGCCGCGAACCGGGCAGTAGCCCCCGGGGTCCCCGGCTCCCCGGCTCCCCGGCTCCCCGGCTCCCGCACGAACTCCCGGGGTTTCTCAGGGCTCCCGCGCGCCGGACCCCGGATCCTTTCCCTTTTGGGCCTGACTCACACCGCCCGTCACCGTCATACTGGCGGCGGGCGGTGTACGTGGCACGCCCGCACCGCACCCGCACCCGCACCCGCACCCGCACCCGCACCCGCCAAGGCACGCCAAGGCACCAAGGTGCCGAGGCACCGCGCCGCCCCACCAGAACCGCACCACCACCGCACCACCGCCAGAGCCGCCCTTCCGACCAGGATCCGGAGCCCGTGGCACATGACCGTCTGCCTGCTCCTGCTGTTCGTCGTCGCCGTGACCGCCGCGGTACCGGTACCGCGCGCGCTGACCCGGTCCTCGTGGCCCGAACGGGATCCGGTCGTCGCCCTGTGGGTGTGGCAGTGCCTGGTCGCCACCGTCCTGCTGTGCTGCCTGACGTCTCTCGTCCTCGGCGCCGCCGCCGTCTTCGGCACCGTCCGCGCCCAGCTCTTCGCGCCGGCACCGCCCGCGGTGACCGCTGCCTACAACCTCTCCGCCGGCCCGCCCTGGGCGGCCGCACTCACCCTGCTGCTGGCCGGCGGCGCCGCCTGGACGACCGCCATGCTCGTCCGCGAGCTCGTCGAGGCCCGCCGACGGCGCGCCCAGTCACGCGCCCACCTGCGCGAACGCGCCCCGGACCTGCCCGCCGGGCTCCCCGCCGCCCGCGGCCCCTTGTTGGTCCTGGAGGACGAGTACCCGGACGCCTACTGGATGCCCGGCAACCCGCCCCAGCTGATCGTCACCACCGGCGCCCTGCAGCGCCTCACCGACCCCCAGGTCGACGCCGTCCTCACCCACGAACGCGGCCATGCCCGGGCCCGCCACGACTGGCTGCTGCACCTGTCCACCGCCCTGGCCACCGGCTTCCCCCGGGTCCCTCTCTTCGCCCACTTCTGTGACCAGACCCACCGCCTGGTCGAACTCGCCGCCGACGACACCGCCTCCCGGCGCTGCGGCCACCTGACCACGGCACTGGCGCTGATCGAGCTGAACCAGCACCGTGGCGTACTGTCCTGCTCCTCCAGCCACCGCCTCCTCGGCGAACGGGTCGACCGCCTCCTCGAACCCCCGCCCCGCCTGCTGCCCCGGCACCGCGCCCTGACCACGGCGACAGCCGCGCTGGTCCCCCTCGTCCCCCTGCTGATCACCTTCGCCCCGGGGCTGACAGCCCTGGCCTAGGCAGCCGGCCCCGGCAGGACGAGCCCGGCGGCCGACCCGACTCGCCGCCACCGCCCTCCAGCGGGTCCCCCTCTATGCCTCTATATCCAGTCGTCGGGCTCGGAATCCGGCTCGGGCTCCGGCTCGGGCTCGGACTCCGGCCAGTCGTCCGCGTGGTCCTCACCAGGGCCACGGCCGGAGCCGGCGGGCGGACGACCTGGTGCGGGCGCCTCGGCGGCAGCCGGCCCGTCCAGTCCGGCCAGCACCGCCAGCACGCCCTCCCCATAGGTCGCCAGCTTCTTCTCACCAACCCCGCTGATACCTCCGAGCTGCCCGACCGAAGCGGGCCATGCGGTCGCGATCTCGCGGAGCGTGGCGTCGTGGAAGATGACGTAGGCCGGAACGCCGTTCTCGCGGGCCTGCTCCGCGCGCCAGGCGCGCAGCGCCTCGAAGGCCGGCAGCAGTTCCTCGGGCAGTTCGGCCGCGGCGGCCTTGGGCTTGCGGTCCCCGCGCCCGCCTCCTGCCGACCGTGCCGTGGCCGGCTTCTTCGGCTCCTTGCGCAGCGGCACGTCCCGCTCCCGCCGCAGCACCGCCCCACTGGCCTCGGTGAGCACCAGCGTGCCGTACTCGCCCTCGACCGCGATCAGCCCCTGGGCCAGCATCTGCCGGGTGACGCCCCGCCACTCACCCTCGCTCAGCTCCTCGCCGATACCGAACACGGAGAGCTGGTCGTGGTCGAACTGGATCACCTTGGCGGTGCGCTTGCCCAGCAGGATGTCGACGATCTGCCCCGCGCCGAACTTCTGCCCGCGCTCCCGCTTCAGCCGCACCACCGTCGACAGCAGCTTCTGTGCCGGTACCGTGCCGTCCCAGGTCTCCGGCGGGGTGACGCAGGTGTCGCAGTTGCCGCAGCCGGCCGGGTCCGGGTCCTGCCCGAAGTAGGCGAGGAGCTGGCCACGGCGGCACTGGGCGGTCTCGCACAGCGCGAGCATCGCGTCCAGGTGGGACTGGGCCCTGCGGCGGAACGCCTCGTCGCCCTCTGAGGACTGGATCATCTTGCGCAGCTGTATGACGTCGTTGAGTCCGTACGTCATCCAGGCGGTCGACGGCAGCCCGTCCCGCCCGGCGCGGCCGGTCTCCTGGTAGTAGCCCTCGACCGACTTGGGCAGGTCGAGGTGGGCGACGAACCGCACGTCCGGCTTGTCGATGCCCATGCCGAAGGCGATGGTCGCCACCACGACCAGGCCGTCCTCACGCAGGAACCGGGACTGGTGCGCCGCGCGGGTGCCCGCGTCCAGGCCGGCGTGGTACGGCACCGCCTCGACGCCGTTGCGCGACAGGAACTCGGCGGTCTTGTCGACGGAGTTGCGCGAGAGGCAGTAGACGATGCCCGCGTCCCCGGGGTGCTCCTCGCGCAGGAAGCTCAGCAGCTGCTTCTTGGGGTCGGACTTCGGCACGATCCGGTACTGGATGTTGGGCCGGTCGAAGCTCGCCACGAAGTGCCGCGCCGTCGGCATGTTCAGCCGCTCGGTGATCTCGCGGTGCGTCGCGTGCGTGGCGGTCGCGGTGAGCGCGAGCCGGGGCACGTCCGGCCAGCGCTCACCGAGCAGTGACAGGGCGAGGTAGTCGGGGCGGAAGTCGTGGCCCCACTGGGAGACGCAGTGCGCCTCGTCGATCGCGAAGAGGGAGATCTTGCCCCGGGAGAGCAGGTCGAGGGTGCCCTCCAGGCGCAGCCGCTCGGGCGCCAGGTACAGCAGGTCCAGCTCCCCGGCGAGGAACTCGGCCTCCACCACGCGCCGCTCGTCGAAGTCCTGCGTGGAGTTCATGAACCCGGCGCGCACACCGAGCGCCCGCAGCGCGTCCACCTGGTCCTGCATCAGCGCGATCAGCGGCGAGACCACGATGCCCGTGCCGGGCCGGACCAGGGACGGGATCTGGTAGCACAGCGACTTGCCGCCACCGGTCGGCATGAGCACGACGGCGTCGCCGCCCGCCACCACGTGGTCGACGACCGCCTCCTGCTCGCCGCGGAAGGCCTCGTACCCGAAGACCCGGTGCAGCGTGGCCAGCGCCTCGCTGTCCACGTCCCGCACCTGTGCCGCCTGTGCAGCCACTGTCATCTCGCCGATCACGCCCGTCCCGCCCATCGTCCCGTCCCCCGTACGTCCTGCCTCGCCCGTCCGGGCCATCCCGTCCCGTCCGGTCTGTCCGACCCGTCCGGTCCGTCCTGTCCCGACCACTGCCTCAACGATAGGGGTCCGCGCCGACAGCGTCGGAGTTATCCACAGGTCGCACGCCAGGACCCGCGTCAGGGACACGCTGATCGTTCACACGTTCGCGGGAGACCCGCCCGTTTCGGGATTGGCGATCTTCTCCCCGGTGGAGAGGGTCAGCAGGTGCTCCAGGCCCACGTCCACGCCGACCGCCGTATCGGTTGCCGGGAGCGGTTTCACGGTCGGGTCGTCACACAGCAGGGAGACGAACCAGCGTCCCGCCGGATCCTGCGAGACGGTCAGTTGACCCGTTCCTGCCGCGCCCACGCTTCGGTACGGGCCGCGAGTGCCAGGTTGTAGACCTTGCGTACGCATCCGAAGGTGCGCGACAGCTCGGCCGCCTGCGCATCGGTTGGATGGAAGCGGTACTTGAACGCCCGCTTCACGCACGTCGTAGCCACACTCACAAACTAGCGGCACTGCGACTTAAGATCAAAACTGCTGGTCAGGGCTCGCTCTTTCGCCCTGGCGGCGAAACCCCGCCCACCGCCCTGCTCCGCAGGAAGTCCGTTTCCTCCCCTGCCTGAAGGCAGGGGTATCCACGGAGGAATCAGATGAACGAGCTGTCGACTTCTTCAAGTGGCAGTTGCAGTCGCTGGCCCCTGCCGAGTTCGAGGTCTTCCGTGAGTTCACGATCGACATCGACGCGCAGAACAGGCCAGAGCCGGACGTCATTCTGTTCCGAGCCGACGCCTGGACGGAGTCGACGCAGACCCGGTTTCCGTCATCGGCCGTCACACTGGCGGTCGAGGTGGTCTCCACCGACTCGGTCTCACGAGACCGCGAGACCAAGCCTCTGAAGTACGCCAGGGCGAAGATCCCACACTACTGGCGCGTCGAGAGCGAGAAGGGGCTTGCGGTGGTGCACGCCTTCGAGCTTGAGCCCACAGTCGAGGCCTACACCAGCGTCGGCATCTTCCGCGAGCGCATGAAGGTGAGCGCGCCCTTCCCGATGGACCTGGACGTGACCGCCACCAAGGCCCGCCCCAGCGCCGAGTAGCCCCCGCACACACGACACGGCCCGGCATCCCCCGAGAGGATGCCGGGCCGCTGCCACAGAGGCGCGAGCGCCGCGTCAGCGCACGAACACCCCCGCCTGTCCCGCCAGGTCCAGGAAGTACTGCGGTGCCACGCCGAGTACCACCGTGACCGCCACGCCGACGCCGATCGCCGTCATCGTCAGCGGGGACGGCACCGCGACGGTCGGGCCCTCCGGGCGCGGCTCGCTGAAGAACATCAGGACGATCACGCGGATGTAGAAGAAGGCCGCGATCGCCGACGAGATCACACCGATCACGACCAGCGGGGCCGCACCGCCCTCCGCCGCCGCCTTGAACACGGCGAACTTGCCGGTGAATCCGGAGGTCAGCGGGATGCCCGCGAAGGCCAGCAGGAACACCGCGAACACGGCCGCCACCAGCGGTGACCTGCGACCGAGCCCGGCCCACTTCGACAGGTGCGTCGCCTCACCGCCCGCGTCGCGCACCAGTGTCACCACCGCGAAGGCGCCGATCGTCACGAAGGAGTACGCGGCCAGGTAGAAGAGGACGGACGAGATGCCGTCCGGCGTGGTGGCGATGACACCGGCGAGGATGAAGCCCGCGTGCGCGATCGACGAGTACGCCAGCAGCCGCTTGATGTCGGTCTGCGTGATCGCGACGATCGCGCCGGCCAGCATGGTGACGATCGCCACGCCCCACATCACCGGCCGCCAGTCCCAGCGCAGGCCGGGCAGGACGACGTAGAGGATGCGGAGCAGGGCGCCGAAGGCCGCGACCTTGGTCGCCGCCGCCATGAACCCGGTCACCGGTGTCGGCGCGCCCTGGTACACGTCCGGCGTCCACATGTGGAACGGCACGGCGCCCACCTTGAACAGCAGGCCCATGACGATCAGCGCGGAGCCGACGAGCAGCAGCGCGTCGTTGCCCATGGTGTCGGCGAGCGCCGGGGTGACGTTCTGCACGGTGCCGTCGACGACCTGCGCGATCGTGCCGTACGACATCGAGCCCGCGTAGCCGTAGAGCAGGGCGATGCCGAACAGGGTGAACGCGGAGGCGAACGCGCCGAGGAGGAAGTACTTGACCGCCGCCTCCTGCGACATCAGCCGCTTGCGGCGGGCCAGCGCGCACAGCAGGTAGAGGGGAAGGGAGAAGACCTCCAGGGCCACGAAGAGCGTCAGCAGGTCGTTGGCCGCCGGGAAGACCAGCATGCCGGTGACGGCGAAGAGGAGGAGCGGGAAGACCTCCGTTGTGGTGAACCCGGCCTTCACCGCCTTCTGCTCGCTCTCGCTGCCCGGTACGGACGAGGCCTGCGCGGCGAAGGAGTCCACGCGGTTGCCGTGCGCCTCCGGGTCGAGGCGCCGTTCGGCGAACGTGAACAGGCCGACCAGGCTCGCCAGCAGGATGGTGCCCTGGAGGAAGAGGGCCGGTCCGTCGACGGCGATGGCACCCATCGCCGCGATGCCCGCCTTGGTCGTGCCGTACCCGCCCGCCGCGAGCGCCACGACCGCTGCGAAGGCGGCGACGAGCGCGACGACGGACAAGAACATCTGCACGTGGTAGCGGGCTCTGCGCGGCACGAAGGCCTCGGCCAGGATGCCGAGGACCGCCGCGCCGAGGACGATGAGGACAGGCGAAAGCTGCCCGTACTCGATCTTCGGCGCGTCGATCTTCGAGATCGGGTCGGCCGCCGTCGCCGCCGTTGTCCACAGGCTGTGGACGGCTGTTGCGCTCACTTGGCGGCCTCCACGTCGGGCTCGGGGTCCTTCTTCTGTACGTCGGACATGGTCTGCTCCACCGCGGGGTTGACGATGTCCGTGAGGGGCTTCGGGTAGACGCCCAGGAGGATCAGCAGCGCCACCAGCGGCGCCACGACCACCAGCTCACGCACCCGCAGGTCGGGCATCGCGGACACCTCCGGCTTCACCGGGCCCGTCATCGTCCGCTGGTACAGGACGAGGGTGTAGAGCGCGGCGAGGACGATGCCGAAGGTGGCGATGATGCCGATCACCGGGTAGCGCGTGAAGGTGCCGACCAGGACCAGGAACTCACTGACGAAGGGCGCGAGGCCCGGCAGGGAGAGGGTCGCCAGGCCGCCGATCAGGAAGGTGCCGGCGAGCACCGGGGCGACCTTCTGCACTCCGCCGTAGTCGGCGATGAGCCGCGACCCGCGCCGCGAGATCAGGAATCCGGCGATCAGCATCAGGACGGCGGTCGAGATCCCGTGGTTGACCATGTACAGCGTGGCGCCGGACTGGCCCTGGCTGGTCATCGCGAAGATGCCCATGACGATGAAGCCGAAGTGGGAGATCGACGCGTAGGCGATCAGCCGCTTGATGTCACGCTGGCCGACCGCGAGCAGCGCCCCGTAGATGATGCTGATGACCGCCAGGACGAGGACGACCGGCGTCGCCCACTTGCTCGCTTCCGGGAACAGGCCGAGGCAGAAGCGGAGCATCGCGAAGGTGCCGACCTTGTCGACGACCGCCGTGATGAGCACCGCGGTCGGGGCGGTGGACTCCTGCATGGCGTTGGGCAGCCAGGTGTGCAGCGGCCACAGCGGCGCCTTCACCGCGAAGGCGACGAAGAAGCCGAGGAACAGCCAGCGTTCCGTGCTGGTCGCCATGTCGAGCTCGCCGCTCGCCCGGGCCTCGGCGATCTCGGGGAGCGAGAAGTTCCCGGCGACCACGTAGAGCCCGATCACCGCGGCCAGCATGATCAGGCCGCCGGCCAGGTTGTAGAGGAGGAACTTCACGGCGGCGTACGAGCGCTGCGTGGCCCCCGCCTTCTCGCCGTGCTGGTGGGCCCGGTCCCCGAAGCCGCCGATCAGGAAGTACAGCGGGATCAGCATGGCTTCGAAGAAGATGTAGAAGAGGAAGACGTCGGTGGCCTCGAAGGAGATGATCACCATCGCCTCGACGGCCAGGATCAGGGCGAAGAAGCCCTGCGTCGGCCGCCACCGGCTGCTGCCGGTCTCCACCGGGTCGGCGTCGTGCCAGCCCGCGAGGATGATGAAGGGGATCAGCAGGGCGGTCAGCGCGATCAGCGCCACCGCGATGCCGTCCACGCCCAGCTCGTACCGGACACCGAACTCCGCGATCCAGGAGTGGGACTCGGTGAGCTGGTAGCGGTCGCCGTCGGGGGCGAAGCGGATCAGGACCGTGACCGCCAGCGCGAGCGTGGCCAGGGAGACCAGCAGCGCCAGCCACTTGGCCGCGGTGCGTTTCGCGGCCGGCACGGCTGCCGTGGCGATCGCCCCGACGGCCGGCAGCGCCGCCGTGACTGTCAGCAGGGGAAAGGACATCGGTATCAGACCGCCCTCATCAGCAGGGTCGCGGCGACGAGGACCGCCGCACCGCCGAACATCGAGACCGCGTACGAGCGCGCGAAGCCGTTCT
This sequence comes from Streptomyces marokkonensis, assembly GCF_039539045.1. Taxonomy (NCBI): domain Bacteria; kingdom Bacillati; phylum Actinomycetota; class Actinomycetes; order Kitasatosporales; family Streptomycetaceae; genus Streptomyces; species Streptomyces marokkonensis. The sequence continues at coordinate 13,478 of NZ_BAABCQ010000070.1, read as the reverse complement.
GCAGCTTGCGCATCCGCCCGGACAGGCCGCCGACCGAGGCCGCCGTGCCGTTGACGACCCCGTCGACCAGGGTGTGGTCGACGTAGACCAGGGAGCGCGTCAGGTGCTCGCCGCCGCGGACCAGGACGACGTGGTTGAAGTCGTCCTGGAGCAGGTCGCGCCGGGCGGCCCGGGTGAGCAGCGAGCCGCGCGGGGCGACGGCCGGCACAGGACGGCGGCCGTACTGGCCCCAGGCGACGGCCACGCCGATCACCATGACGGCGACCGTGGAGAGGGTGACCGTCAGGGCGCTGATCGGCGCGTGGCCGTGGTCGTGTCCGGTGACGGGCTCCAGCCAGTGCAGGAAGCGGTCGCCGACGCCGAAGAAGGCGCCCGCGAACACCGAGCCGAAGGCGAGCACGATCATCGGGATCGTCATCAGCCCCGGCGACTCGTGCGGGTGCGGCGGAGCGTATGCGCCGCGTGTCTCGGCCGCGGGTTCCACGTCGGGCTTCGCGGGCGACGGCGTCGGGGCGTTGCGCCAGCGCTCCTCGCCGAAGAACGTCATCAGCATCACGCGCGTCATGTAGTACGCCGTGAGGGCCGCGCCCAGCAGGGCACAGGCGCCGAGGATCCAGCCCTCGGTGCCGCCCTTGGCGAACGCCGCCTCGATGATCTTGTCCTTGGAGAAGAAGCCGGACAGACCCGGGAAGCCGATGATCGCGAGATAGCCGAGACCGAAGGTGACGAACGTGACCGGCATGTACTTGCGCAGTCCGCCGTAGCGGCGCATGTCGACCTCGTCGTTCATGCCGTGCATGACCGAACCGGCGCCGAGGAACAGCCCGGCCTTGAAGAAGCCGTGCGTCACCAGGTGCATGATCGCGAAGACGTAGCCGATGGGGCCGAGTCCGGCGGCCAGCACCATGTAGCCGATCTGCGACATGGTCGAGCCGGCCAGTGCCTTCTTGATGTCGTCCTTGGCGCAACCGACGATCGCACCGAACAGCAGCGTGACCGCGCCGACGATGGTGACCACCAGCTGCGCGTCGGGCGCGCCGTTGAAGATGGCGCCGGAGCGGACGATCAGGTACACGCCCGCCGTCACCATGGTCGCGGCGTGGATGAGGGCGGAGACCGGGGTCGGGCCCTCCATCGCGTCCCCGAGCCAGGACTGCAGCGGTACCTGGGCGGACTTGCCGCAGGCGGCGAGCAGCAGCATCAGCGCGATCGCGGTGAGCTTGCCCTCGTCGGCCGATCCGGCGAGTCCGGCCTCCCCGTGGCCGCCGAGCACCGGCCCGAAGGCGAAGGTGCCGAACCACAGGAACATCAGCATGATCGCGATGGACAGGCCCATGTCGCCGACGCGGTTGACCAGGAAGGCCTTCTTCGCGGCGGTGGCGGCGCTGGGCTTGTGCTGCCAGAAGCCGATCAGCAGGTAGGAGGCGAGACCGACGCCCTCCCAGCCGACGTACAGCAGCAGGTAGTTGTCTGCGAGGACGAGCAGCAGCATCGCCGCGAGGAACAGGTTCAGGTAGCCGAAGAAGCGGCGGCGTCGCTCGTCGTGCTCCATGTACGCGATCGAGTACAGGTGGATGAGCGAGCCGACGCCGGTGATCAGCAGGACGAACGTCATCGACAGCTGGTCGAGCCTGAAGGCGACGTCGGCCTGGAATCCCTCCACCGGGATCCAGCTGAACAGGTGCTGCGTCAGGGTGCGGTCCTCGGCGCCGCTGCCGAGCATGTCGGTGAAGAGGACGGCACCGATCACGAAGGACACGACGGCCAGCAGTGTGCCGATCCAGTGGCCGACGGCGTCCAGCCGTCGACCGCCGCACAGCAGGACCGCCGCTCCGAGCAAGGGCGCCGCCACCAGCAGCGCAATGAGATTCTCTGCGTTAGTCACGGTTCTAGCGACCCCTCACAGCTTCATCAGGCTGGCGTCGTCGACCGAGGCCGAGTGGCGGGAACGGAACAGGGACACGATGATCGCGAGCCCGACCACGACCTCCGCGGCGGCGACGACCATCGTGAAGAAGGCGATGATCTGGCCGTCGAGATTGCCGTGCATCCGGGAGAAGGCGACGAACGCGAGGTTGCAGGCGTTGAGCATGAGCTCGACGCACATGAAGACCACGATCGCGTTCCGCCTGATCAGCACACCGGTGGCGCCGATCGTGAACAACAGGGCTGCGAGGTAGAGGTAGTTGACGGGGTTCACTTCGACGCCTCCTCGGACCGCCCGGAGTCGGCCGGATCGTCCGCCTTGCGCTCCAGACGCTCCTCGGACCGCTGCTCCAGCGCCTTCAGATCGCCCAGCGCCTCCATCGAGACGTCACGGATCTGGCCCCGCTCGCGCAGCGTCCTGCTGACGGTGAGCTCGGACGGGGTGCCGTCGGGCAGCAGGCCCGCGATGTCGACCGCGTTGTGCCGGGCGTACACGCCGGGTGCGGGCAGCGGCGGCAGGTGCTTGCCCTCGCGGACGCGCAGCTCGGCCAGCTCGCGCTGGGTCGCCGCCCGTTCGGTCCGCTCGCGGTGGGTGAGCACCATGGCGCCGACGGCGGCCGTGATGAGCAGGGCGCCGGTGATCTCGAAGGCGAAGACGTACTTGGTGAAGATGAGGGAGGCCAGGCCCTCCACGTTGCCGTTCGCGTTCGCCTGGGCGAGGCCGCTGAACTCGGTGACGGACGCGTTGCCGATGCCGGCGATCAGCAGGATGCCGAAGCCGAGCCCGGACAGCAGCGCCAGCCAGCGCTGGCCTTTGATGGTCTCCTTGAGGGAGTCCGCCGCGGTGACACCGACGAGCATCACCACGAACAGGAACAGCATCATGATCGCGCCGGTGTAGACGATGATCTGCACCACACCGAGGAAGTACGCGCCGTTGGCGAGGTAGAACACCGCCAGGATGATCATGGTCCCGGCGAGGCAGAGCGCGCTGTGCACGGCCCTCTTCATGAAGACGGTGCACAGGGCGCCGATCACCGCGACCGTGCCGAGGATCCAGAACTGGACGGCCTCTCCGGTGGAGGTGCCGGCGGAGAGAGTCGCCGCGACGGCGAGTTGCCCGGTCATCGGCGGATCACCTCCTCGGACGCCGGTTCGGTCCCGCCGAACGTCGAGTCGCCCTCCTGAACGACCTCGCCCTCGGAGTGGGCGACCTGCTGGACCGTGCCGGGCGCCGCCTCCGTGACCAGCCCCCGGTAGTAGTCCTGCTCGTCCGTCCCGGGATAAATGGAGTGGGGCGAGTCGACCATGCCCTCCTCCAGACCGGCGAGCAGCTGCTCCTTGGTGAAGATGAGGTTGGCGCGGCTGGAGTCGGCCAGCTCGAACTCGTTGGTCATCGTCAGCGCGCGCGTGGGACACGCCTCGATGCACAGGCCGCACAGGATGCAGCGGGCGTAGTTGATCTGGTAGACGCGGCCGTACCGCTCGCCCGGCGAATAGCGCTCCTCGTCGGTGTTGTCCGCGCCCTCCACGTAGATGGCGTCGGCCGGGCACGCCCAGGCACACAGCTCGCAGCCGACGCACTTCTCCAGGCCGTCCGGATGGCGGTTGAGCTGGTGCCGTCCGTGGAAGCGCGGTGCGGTGGTCTTCTGCTGCTCCGGATACTGCTCGGTCAGCCGCTTCTTGAACATGGCCTTGAAGGTCACGCCGAAGCCGGCCACGGGGTTCATGAAACCGGGGTCGGTCTCCTTGGGTTCCTCAGCCATCGGACGCCTCCTTTCCATCCGTAGATCCGCCCGGAGATTCGTCACTCCGAGTATCGGGTCCACCACTGACAATCAGCTCCCGCTCCCGGCGCGGACGGCGCCTGGGCACCGGCGGCAACTCCTGTCCGGGCATCGGCGGTACGGGGAACCCGCCGGCCATCGGGTCGAAGGCGGCCGGTTCCTCGGCGGGCGGCTCGGCCTGTTTCCCCTTCCCGCGGTACATGTCCACGACGAAGGACAGCACCAGCAGGGCCAGGACGCCGGCGGCGATGTAGAGGGCGATGTCGGTGAAGTCGTAGCCCTCGTTCCTGAGGGCCCGCACGGTCGCGACCATCATCAGCCAGACCAGGGAGACCGGGATGAGGACCTTCCAGCCGAGCTTCATCAGCTGGTCGTAGCGGACCCGGGGGAGGGTGCCGCGCAGCCAGATGAAGAAGAACAGCAGCAACTGGACCTTGATCACGAACCAGAGCAGCGGCCACCAGCCGTGGTTGGCGCCCTCCCAGAAGGTGCTGATGGGCCAGGGGGCCCGCCAGCCGCCGAGGAAGAGGGTGGTGGCGACCGCCGAGACGGTCACCATGTTCACGTACTCGGCGAGCATGAACATCGCGAACTTGATCGACGAGTACTCGGTGTTGAAGCCGCCCACCAGGTCGCCCTCGGACTCGGGCATGTCGAAGGGGGCGCGGTTGGTCTCGCCGACCATCGTGACGATGTAGATGATGAAGGAGACCGGCAGCAGCACGATGTACCAGCGGTCGTTCTGCTGGGCGACGATCTCCGAGGTCGACATCGACCCCGAGTAGAGGAAGACCGAGGCGAACGCGGCACCCATCGCGATCTCGTAGGAGATCATCTGGGCGCACGACCGCAGCCCGCCGAGCAGCGGGTACGTGGAGCCTGAGCTCCAGCCCGCGAGCACCATGCCGTAGATGCCGATCGAGGCGACCGCGAGGATGTACAGCAACGCGATCGGCAGGTCGGTGAGCTGCATCGTGGTGCGGTGCCCGAAGATCGAGATCTCGTTGCCGGCCGGCCCGAAGGGGATCACCGCGACCGCCATGAAGGCCGGGACGGCCGCGACGATCGGCGCGAGGACGTACACCACTTTGTCGGCGCGCTTGACGACGAGGTCTTCCTTGAGCATCAGCTTGATGCCGTCGGCGAGCGACTGGAGCAGGCCCCAGGGACCGTGCCGGTTCGGGCCGACGCGCAGTTGCATCCAGGCGACGACCTTGCGCTCCCACACGATGGCGAAGAGCACGGTCACCATCAGGAAGGCGAAGCAGAAGACCGCCTTGATGACGACCAGCCACCAGGGGTCGGTGCCGAACATCGAGAGGTCTTCAGCGGCGAGGTACGGGCTCATGCCTCCACCTCCTTGGGGGCCACGCCCGCGAGCGTCGCCGGACCGATGCGGACGAGGGTTCCGGGCAGCACCCCGGCGTCGGAGGCGACGCCGGTGCCGGCCGAGTTCAGCGGGAGCCAGACCACCCGGTCGGGCATCTCGGTGATCTCCAGCGGGAGTTCGACGGTTCCGGCGGGGCCGGTGACGGCCAGGAGGTCCCCGTCCTTGACGCCCGCCTCGGCGGCCGTGGCGGCCGACACGCGCGCGCGTGCGGCGTGCCGGGTGCCGGCGAGTGCCTCGTCGCCCTGCTGGAGCAGGCCCCGGTCGAGCAGCAGCCGGTGCCCGGCCAATACGGCCTCTCCGGCGGCCGGCCTCGGCAGCGCGCTCGCGGTCCCCAGGGGTTCGCCGGCCCGCGGCCCGTCCCAGGTGCCGAGCCGGTCGATCTCCGCGCGCGTGGTGCGCAGATCCGGCAGGCCCAGGTGTACGTCCATGGCGTCGGCCAGCATCTGGAGCACACGGGCGTCGGCGGGCGCGAGGGGTCGGGTCATCTGGTCGGGCTTGAGCGCGGCCTCGAAGGACCGCACCCGGCCCTCCCAGTTCAGGAAGGTTCCCGCCTTCTCCGCGACCGCGGCGACGGGCAGGACGACGTCGGCGAGTTCGGTGGCCTCGCTGGGCCGCAGCTCCAGCGACACCACGAAGCCGGCCTCGGCGAGCGCCGCACGCGCGCGTGCCGGGTCGGGCAGGTCGGCGACCTCGACGCCCGCCACCAGCAGTGCCTGGAGCTCTCCGCGGGCGGCGGCCTCGACGATCTCGCCGGTGTCGCGGCCGTAGCGGTGCGGCAGGTCGGCCAGGCCCCAGACGGCGGCGACCTCCTCACGCGCGCGCGGGTCGGTCGCCGGGCGTCCGCCCGGCAGCAGCGACGGCAGGGCACCCGCCTCGATCGCGCCGCGCTCCCCGGCCCGGCGCGGGATCCACACCAGCCGGGCGCCGGTCGCGGCAGCGGTCCGCACGGCGGAGGTGAGGCCGCCGGCCACGGCCGCCAGCCGCTCACCGACGACGATCACGGCTCCCTCTGCGCGCAGTGCCTCCGCGGCCCGGGTGCCACCGGTCTCCATGACGGCGCCGCTCGCGAGGGCGTCCAGCCACTCGGTCTCGGTTCCCGGAGCGGCGGGCAGCAGGGTGCCGCCGGCCTTCTCCAAGCCCCGTGTGGCGTGCGTGGCCAGGGAGAAGACCTTCTGCCCGTGCCTGCGCCAGGCCTTGCGCAGCCGCAGGAAGACGCCGGGCGCCTCCTCCTCGGCCTCGAACCCGACCAGCAGGACGGCGGGCGCCTTCTCCAGCGCCGTGTACGTGACTCCCGTGGTCCCCCCGGGCTCCGTCCGGGAGCCGCCCCCGAGATCGTGGCCGCGTCCGGCGATCCGGGAGGCCAGGAAGTCGGCCTCCTCGGCGCTGTGCACGCGCGCGCGGAAGTCGATGTCGTTGGTGTCGAGCGCCACGCGCGCGAACTTGCTGTACGCGTAGGCGTCCTCGACGGTGAGCCGCCCGCCGGTCAGGACACCGGTGCGGCCCCGCGAGGCGAGCAGTCCCTGCGCGGCGATCTGCAGTGCCTCCGGCCAGGAGGCCGGCTCCAGGTCGCCCTCGGCGTTGCGCACCAGGGGCGTCGTCAGCCGGTCCCGCTGCTGCGCGTACCGGAATCCGAAGCGCCCCTTGTCGCAGATCCACTCCTCGTTGACCTGCGGATCGTCGGCCGCGAGGCGCCGCATGACCTTGCCGCGCCGGTGGTCGGTGCGGGTCGCGCAGCCGCCGGCGCAGTGCTCGCAGACGGACGGCGAGGAGATCAGGTCGAAGGGGCGGGAGCGGAACCGGTACGCCGCCGAGGTGAGCGCGCCGACCGGGCAGATCTGGATGGTGTTGCCGGAGAAGTACGACTCGAAGGGGTCGCCCTCGCCGGTGCCGACCTGCTGGAGCGCGCCCCGCTCGATCAGCTCGATCATCGGGTCGCCCGCGACCTGGTTGGAGAACCGGGTGCAGCGGGCGCACAGCACGCACCGCTCGCGGTCGAGCAGCACCTGCGTGGAGATCGGCACGGGCTTCTCGTAGGTCCGCTTCTTCCCCTCGAAGCGGGAGTCGGCCTGGCCGTGCGACATGGCCTGGTTCTGCAGCGGGCACTCGCCGCCCTTGTCGCAGACCGGGCAGTCCAGCGGGTGGTTGATGAGCAGCAGCTCCATCACACCGTGCTGGGCCTTCTCGGCGACGGGCGAGGTGAGGTGGGTCTTCACCACCATTCCGTCGGTGCAGGTGATGGTGCAGGACGCCATGGGCTTGCGCTGGCCCTCGACCTCGACGATGCACTGGCGGCAGGCGCCGGCCGGGTCGAGGAGGGGGTGGTCGCAGAACCGGGGGATCTCGATGCCGAGCTGTTCGGCGGCCCGGATGACCAGGGTGCCCTTGGGCACGCTGATCCCGACGCCGTCGATGGTCAGCGCTACGAGGTCCTCCGGCGGGACCGCCGCCTCTCCCCCTCCCGAGGGAGCATTGGTGGTCACGGTCATGCCTTCACCTCCGTGCGGTCGGCCCAGGCCGTCGACTTGGCCGGGTCGAAGGGGCAGCCTCGGCCCGTGATGTGCTGCTCGTACTCCTCGCGGAAGTACTTGAGCGAGGAGAAGATCGGCGAGGCGGCACCGTCGCCGAGGGCGCAGAAGGACTTGCCGTTGATGTTGTCGGCGATGTCGTTGAGCTTGTCGAGGTCGGACATCCGTCCCTTGCCGGCCTCGATGTCGCGCAGCAACTGGACGAGCCAGTACGTTCCCTCGCGGCACGGTGTGCACTTGCCGCAGGACTCGTGGGCGTAGAACTCGGTCCAGCGCGTGACGGCTCGCACGACGCAGGTCGTCTCGTCGAAGCACTGGAGTGCCTTCGTGCCGAGCATGGACCCGGCGGCGCCCACCCCTTCGTAGTCGAGGGGGACGTCGAGGTGCTCCTCGGTGAACATCGGCGTCGAGGAGCCGCCCGGTGTCCAGAACTTCAGCCGGTGACCGGGGCGCATGCCGCCGCTCATGTCGAGGAGCTGGCGCAGCGTGATGCCGAGCGGGGCCTCGTACTGGCCGGGGCCGGCGACGTGGCCGCTGAGCGAGTAGAGCGTGAAGCCCGGGGACTTCTCGCTTCCCATCGACCTGAACCAGTCCTTGCCCTTGTTCAGGATCGCGGGAACCGATGCGATCGACTCGACGTTGTTCACCACAGTCGGGCACGCGTAGAGGCCCGCGACGGCGGGGAAGGGGGGACGGAGCCGCGGTTGGCCCCGGCGGCCTTCGAGCGAGTCGAGCAGCGCGGTCTCCTCACCGCAGATGTACGCGCCCGCGCCCGCGTGCACGGTGAGTGTGAGGTCGAGTCCGCTGCCCAGGATGTTCTCGCCGAGGAAGCCGGCCGCACAGGCCTCGCGCACGGCCTCGTGCAGCCGCCGCAGTACTGGGACGACTTCACCACGCAGGTAGATGAAGGCATGCGAGGACCTGATGGCGTAGCACGCGATGACGATGCCCTCGATGAGGCTGTGCGGGTTCGCGAAGAGGAGCGGGATGTCCTTGCAGGTCCCCGGCTCCGACTCGTCGGCGTTGACAACAAGATAGTGAGGCTTGCCGTCCCCCTGTGGAATGAACTGCCACTTCATCCCCGTCGGGAAGCCGGCGCCGCCGCGTCCGCGCAGACCGGAGTCCTTGACGTACGCGATCAGGTCGTCCGGCGACATCGCCAGCGCCTTGCAAGTCGGAGGCCAAGCGGTCTTAGGAAGACAATTCACGTAAGCAACTCCTTGGCTCACAGAACGACATGGCTACGATCCGACTTCCGGGCTGGTGCCCTTGATCTCGGCTGCCACGGTCATCACTCCCCCTCCTCGGCGGTGGGCCCTGCCGGGTTGGAAGGGTCGGATGCCGATGTGTCCTGCGGCGCGTCGTGCGAGCTCAGGTGTTCCGTCGGGGACGGGTCGTGCACGGCCCGGTCCTGCGGCACGTCGTGCGGTCCGCCGTCCCGCGGGTGCACCACGCGCGCGGCGGACGCCTCGCCCTTGGCCAGCTTCAGCCCGGCCAGGGAGGCGGGACCCGCGCTGCCGCCGGCCGCGACGGCGCCGTCCCGCTCGTCGGGGAAGCCCGCCAGGATCCGGGCGGTCTCCTTGAAGGTGCAGATCGGCGCACCGCGCGTGGGCGTCACCGGCCGTCCCGCGCGCAGGTCGTCGACGAGGCTTTTGACGCTCGCCGGGGTCTGGTTGTCGAAGAACTCCCAGTTGACCATCACGACCGGCGCGAAGTCGCAGGCCGCGTTGCACTCGATGTGCTCCAGGGTGACCTTGCCGTCCTCGGTGGTCTCGCCGTTGCCGACGCCCAGGTGCTCCTGGAGGGACTCGAAGATCGCGTCGCCGCCCATGACCGCGCACAGTGTGTTGGTGCAGACGCCGACCTGGTAGTCGCCGCTCGGCCTGCGCCGGTACATGGTGTAGAAGGTGGCGACCGCGGTGACCTCGGCCGTGGTGAGGTCCAGCATGTCCGCGCAGAACCGCATCCCGGTGCGCGTGACGTGCCCCTCCTCGGACTGCACCAGGTGCAGCAGGGGCAGGAGGGCGGACCGGGAGTCCGGGTAGCGGGCGATGACCTCGCGCGCGTCGGTCTCCAGCCGGGCCCGGACGTCGTCCGGGTAGGCGGGCGCGGGCAGTTCCGGCATGCCCAGGCTGACGCCCCGCTCCGAAGAAGAGGTGGTCACCGGTCGACGCCTCCCATCACGGGGTCGATGGACGCCACCGCGACGATGACGTCGGCGACCTGGCCGCCCTCGCACATCGCCGCCATGGCCTGAAGGTTGGTGAATGACGGGTCGCGGAAGTGGACCCGGAAGGGGCGGGTGCCGCCGTCGGAGACGACGTGCACGCCGAGTTCGCCCTTGGGTGACTCGACCGCCGTGTAGGTCTGGCCCGGTGGCACGCGGAAGCCCTCGGTGACCAGCTTGAAGTGGTGGATCAGGGCCTCCATGGAGGTGCCCATGATCTTCTTGATGTGGTCGAGGGAGTTGCCCAGTCCGTCCGGTCCCAGGGCGAGCTGGGCGGGCCAGGCGATCTTCTTGTCGGCGACCATGACCGGGCCGGGCTGGAGCCGGTCCAGGCACTGCTCGACGATCCGGAGCGACTGGCGCATCTCCTCCAGCCGGATCAGGAAGCGGCCGTAGGAGTCGCAGGTGTCGGCGGTCGGGACGTCGAAGTCGTACGTCTCGTAGCCGCAGTACGGCTGCGTCTTGCGCAGGTCGTGCGGCAGGCCGGTCGACCTCAGGACCGGGCCGGTGGCGCCGAGGGCCATGCAGCCGGCCAGGTCGAGGTGGCCGACGTCCTGCATGCGGGCCTTGAAGATGGGGTTCCCGGTGAAGAGCTTGTCGTACTCCGGGAGGTTCTTCCTCAGCTTCTTGACGAGCTCGCGGATCTGGTCCACCGCGCCGGGCGGCAGGTCCTGGGCGAGTCCGCCCGGGCGGATGTACGCGTGGTTCATCCGCAGGCCGGTGATGAGTTCGTAGATGTCGAGAATGAGTTCACGATCCCGGAAGCCGTAGATCATGACCGTGGTGGCGCCGAGCTCCATGCCGCCGGTGGCGACGCACACCAGGTGGGAGGAGAGCCGGTTCAGCTCCATCAGGAGGACTCGGACGACCGTGGCCCGGTCGGGGATCTCGTCCTCGATGCCGAGGAGCTTCTCGACGCCCAGGCAGTACGCCGTCTCGTTGAAGAACGACGTCAGGTAGTCCATGCGCGTCACGAACGTGGTGCCCTGCGTCCAGGTCCGGTACTCGAGGTTCTTCTCGATGCCGGTGTGCAGGTAGCCGATGCCGCAGCGGGCCTCGGTGACGGTCTCGCCGTCGATCTCCAGGATGAGGCGGAGCACGCCGTGGGTGGAGGGGTGCTGCGGGCCCATGTTGACGACGATGCGCTCGTCGTCGGTGCGGGCGGCGGCCTGGACGACCTCGTCCCAGTCGCCGCCGGTGACCGTGTAGACGGTCCCCTCGGTGGTCTCGCGCGCCGAAGCCGCGGACGTGGAGTGTGTGCTGCTCACGAGTACGACCTCCGCTGGTCCGGAGCCGGGATCTGGGCACCCTTGTACTCGACGGGGATGCCGCCGAGGGCGTAGTCCTTGCGCTGCGGGTGGCCCTGCCAGTCGTCCGGCATCATGATCCGCGTCAGGGCCGGGTGACCGTCGAAGACGATGCCGAAGAAGTCGTACGTCTCGCGCTCGTGCCAGTCGTTCGTCGGGTAGACGGGGACCAGCGACGGGATGTGCGCGTCGTCGTCCGGCGCGCTGACTTCGAGTCGGACCAGCCGGTTGTGGGTGATCGAGCGCAGGTGGTAGACGGCGTGCAGCTCGCGGCCCTTGTCGTGCGGGTAGTGGACGCCGCTGACGCCGGTGCAGAGTTCGAAGCGCAGGGCCGGGTCGTCGCGCATGGTGCGGGCGACGCGGACCAGGTGCTCGCGCTCGATGTGGAAGGTCAGCTCGTCACGGTCGACGACCGTCCTCTCGATGGCGTTCTCGGGCAGGAGGCCCTGTTCCTCCAGCGCGCCCTCGAGTTCGTCGGCGACCTCGTCGAACCAACCGCCGTAGGGCCTGCTCGCCGGGCCGGGCAGCCGCACGGAGCGGACCAGGCCTCCGTACCCGGAGGTGTCGCCGCCGTTGTTGGCGCCGAACATGCCGCGCTGGACGCGGATCTCCTCGCCGCCCTGACCGCGCTGGCCGGGGAGGTTCTCCGCGGAGAGGTCCTTCTCCGGGTTCGCCCCGTTCGCGTCACCTGCCGTGCCGTTCGCGTCACTCACCGCAGCAGCCCCTTCATCTCGATGGTGGGCAGGGCCTTGAGCGCCGCTTCCTCCGCCTCGCGGGCCGCTTCCTCCGCGTTCACTCCGAGCTTGGAGTTCTGGATCTTCTGGTGGAGCTTGAGGATGGCGTCCATCAGCATCTCGGGCCGCGGCGGGCAGCCGGGGAGATAGATGTCGACCGGGACGATGTGGTCGACGCCCTGGACGATCGCGTAGTTGTTGAACATGCCGCCCGAGGAGGCGCAGACCCCCATGGAGATCACCCACTTCGGGTTCGGCATCTGGTCGTAGACCTGCCGCAGCACCGGCGCCATCTTCTGGCTGACCCGGCCCGCGACGATCATCAGGTCCGCCTGCCTCGGCGATCCGCGGAAGACCTCCATGCCGAAGCGCGCCAGGTCGTAGCGGCCGGCGCCGGTGGTCATCATCTCGATGGCACAGCAGGCGAGGCCGAACGTGGCCGGGAAGACGGACGACTTGCGCACCCAGCCCGCGGCCTGCTCGACGGTGGTCAGCAGGAAGCCGCTCGGCAGTTTTTCTTCGAGTCCCATGTCAAAGGCCCCTCAGTCCCATTCCAGGCCGCCGCGCCGCCATACGTACGCGTACGCGACGAAGACGGTGAGCACGAAGAGCAGCATCTCCACGAGCCCGAAAATCCCCAGGGCGTCGAAGGTGACGGCCCAGGGGTAGAGGAAGACGATCTCGATATCGAAGATGATGAAGAGCATCGCCGTCAGGTAGTACTTGATGGGGAAGCGCCCGCCGCCGGCCGGCGTGGGGGTCGGCTCGATGCCGCACTCGTAGGCCTCGAGCTTCGCCCGGTTGTACCGCTTCGGACCGATCAGCGTGGCCATGACCACGGAGAAGATCGCAAAGCCTGCCCCGAGGGCTCCCAGTACGAGGATGGGCGCATACGCGTTCACCGCTCCTCGCTCCTCTCAGTCGGCACTGACTGCTGGCGTTTGCAGCGGACTCACAGCCGCCCCAACAGCCCCACGAACCCCGCTCGTCCCGGCGAAGATCGCGAACATGTGAAGCAGGTCACAAGCCCAACTGCCTCGCATCCTATGCCCGCCACTCTGTGATCTGCGACACGGGGTATCGCACAAGCTTTGTGATCTCCACCACCTGACGAACGATCATGAAGTCGGATGAGCAGTGATCTTCACACAGGAAGCGTTCAGGTGATCACCAGAGGTGACATTTTCACTCGTCACCGCTGGCCAGAGGGTGGAATGAGCAGGCGTCTCAATATCAAGATGCTTCCCATGCATGCAAATTGGCGCCGGACTCGTCGGCTTGATAGAGGGCGCGTTCACGCCCGGGAGCGAAGGGTCGGACACGGCGTGGACACGTGCACGCGTTCACGAGCGCGGCGGACCCGGTCGCGCGTCACGGACGCGACCGACGAGGCAGGCGTTCCGTGACCTGCGCCACATTCATGAGAGAGGCCTGAGAACCGGGCTTGGCCAACTGTCCCAACAAGTGGTAAGCGCGGGGCAATTCGGGCGTAACGATCAAAGTCCGTGATCACAGCCTGGTTACGGGCCGCCCACAATGTCCGTTAGGGCGTCAATAAGAGACGACACGCCCGGGATTCGGG
>NZ_BAABCQ010000069.1:0-37311 GCF_039539045.1 Streptomyces marokkonensis | reverse complement strand
AGATGATGTTCTTTTCCGGCCGCGCCCACCCCGAGCTTGCCGAGGAGGTCGCCCATCAGCTGGGTGTCGGGGTCGTCCCGACGAAGGCCTTCGACTTCGCCAACGGTGAGATCTACGTGCGGTACCAGGAGTCGGCGCGTGGCGCCGACTGCTTCCTGATCCAGAGCCACACGGCTCCGATCAACAAGTGGATCATGGAGCAGCTGATCATGATCGACGCGCTGAAGCGCGCGTCGGCCCGCTCCATCACGGTCATCGTGCCGTTCTACGGTTACGCGCGGCAGGACAAGAAGCACCGGGGGCGTGAACCGATCTCGGCGCGTCTGATCGCCGATCTGATGAAGACGGCGGGCGCGGACCGGATCCTGACCGTGGATCTGCACACGGACCAGATCCAGGGCTTCTTCGACGGGCCCGTCGACCACCTCTTCGCCCTGCCGCTCCTCGCGGACTACGTGGGCGCGAAGGTGGACCGGTCGAAGCTGACGGTGGTGTCTCCGGACGCGGGCCGGGTGCGGGTGGCGGACCGGTGGTGCGACCGGCTGGGCGCGCCGCTGGCGATCGTGCACAAGCGGCGCGACAAGGACGTGGCGAACCAGGTGACGGTGCACGAGGTCGTCGGTTCGGTGGAGGGCCGGATCTGCGTCCTCGTGGACGACATGATCGACACGGGCGGCACGATCTGCGCGGCGGCGGACGCGCTGTTCGCGCACGGTGCGGAAGACGTCATCGTGACGGCGACGCACGGTGTGCTGTCGGGTCCGGCGGCGGACCGGCTGAAGAACTCGCAGGTGAGTGAGTTCGTCTTCACGGACACGCTGCCGACGCCGAACGAGCTGGAGCTGGACAAGATCACGGTGCTGTCGATCGCGCCGACGATCGCGCGTGCGGTGCGCGAGGTGTTCGAGGACGGTTCGGTCACGAGCCTGTTCGACGAGCAGTGAGCGTCGTGCAGTAACCGTTCTGCACAGATCGTTTTGGGTGCGGCCTCCCTCTCCGAGTAGACTGCTGAAGTTGCTCGGCGAGGGAGGCCGTACCCGTTTTCACGGGTGTGGTGGTCCGTAATCGACGCGCTCTTCGTAGCAGGCCGTTCGTGGCCGGGTGACCACGTCCGTTCTGTTTTCCACGAGGAGTCATCATGGCTGAGGTAAAGATCGCCGTCGAGACGCGCACCGAGTTCGGCAAGGGTGCCGCGCGTCGTATCCGCCGCGACAACAAGGTTCCGGGTGTTCTGTACGGTCACGGTTCGGACCCGCTGCACCTGACGCTTCCGGGCCACGAGCTGCTGCTGGCGCTGCGTACGTCGAACGTGCTGATCGCGCTGGACATCGACGGCAAGACCAACGAGCTGGCGATCCCGAAGTCGGTCCAGCGTGACCCGATCAAGGGCTTCCTGGAGCACGTCGACCTGCAGCTGGTGACGCGCGGCGAGACCGTGTCGGTCGAGATCCCGGTGCAGGCCGAGGGCGAGCTGGCCCCGGGTGGCTTCCTGCTGGAGTACGTCCTGGACGCGCTGCCGGTCGAGGCCGAGGCCACGCACATCCCGCAGCAGGTCACCGTGTCGGTGGCGGGTCTGGAGGCCGGCGCCTCGGTCCTCGCCAAGGACATCGCGCTGCCGTCCGGTGTGAAGCTGGACGTCGAGGGTGACACCGTGGTCCTGCAGGTGGTGTCGGCGCAGGCCGAGGAAGCCCCCGCCGGTGGTGACGAGGCCTCCGAGGCCTGATCCTCAGCACGGTCATCGTTGGGTCGGCCGCTGTTCCCGTGCGGAGCAGCGGCCGACTCGTCTGCATGTGACGGGTACGACGTGACGGGACGACGTGACGGGTACGACGTGACGGATACGAAGGAGACACGGACGTGACGACGGACGCGGGTGCGCCCTGGCTGGTGGCCGGTCTCGGCAATCCCGGCCCCGAGTACGCCTCGAACCGGCACAACGTCGGTTTCATGGTGGCGGATCTGCTGGCGGAGCGGATCGGTGCGCGGTTCAAGCGGCACGGCAAGGCGCAGGCGCAGGTGGTCGAGGGGCGGATCGGGCCGCCGGGGCCGGCCAACCGACGGGTGATCCTGGCGAAGCCGATGTCGTTCATGAACGTTTCGGGTGGGCCGGTGACGGCGCTGCGGGACTTCTACAAGGTGCCGGTCTCCAACATCGTGGCGATCCATGACGAGTTGGACATCGACTACGGCGTTCTGCGACTGAAGCTGGGCGGCGGGGACAACGGGCACAACGGGCTGAAGTCGATCACGAAGGCGCTGGGCCCGGACTACCACCGGGTGCGGTTCGGCATCGGACGGCCACCGGGGCGAATGCAGGTGGCGGACTTCGTGCTGCGGGACTTCTCGTCGACGGAGCGCAAGGAGCTGGACTACTTCGTGGACCGGGCCACGGACGCGGTGGAGGCCCTGGTGATCGAGGGGCTGGAGCGGGCGCAGAGCGCGTACAACTCCTGACTTGTCTCTCGATGGTGCGCGAGCGAGTTGACCGGGCGCACAGATGTGGCCAATGATCCCGGCCATGCCTGCCTCAGCCACCGCCGCAGCCGCAGCCGCATCCGCAACCGCAACTCCATCCCCGTCCGCATCCGCCACCCGTTCCCGCCGGGCCTCGCAGGCCGTGCTGCGTTTCGGCCGGGTGGCGGCGATGGGGACGGTCACGGCGCTGATCCTGATCGCGGGTGTGTGGGCGTCCTGGGGCACGGCGCAGCACGTGCTGCTGACCAAGGGGCGGGAGCAGGGCACCGTCGAGGTGTCGCGGTGCGGCGAGGGGTCGTGCAGTGGGCCGTACTCGCCGGTGTCGTCGGGGTCGCAGACGCGGGAGCGGGTCGTCATCGAGGACTCGGTCGCCGTGGCGGAGGGGCGGACGTACTCGGTGGTGGTGAAGCCCGGCGGTGAGGACGTGGTGCGTTCGGGTCCGGCCGGGATGCTGTACGCGTGGGTGCCGTTGGGCGGGGCGTTGCTGCTCGCCTCGGTGGTGGTGGCGGGTGGGCTGCGGCTCACGCGAGCCGCGTGGGGGATGGCCGGCGCGGGGGTGGCGTTGCTGACGGCGGCGTTCTTCGCGGTGTGAGCGGTCGGCGCGCACGGACGTGACGGTGCCCCCGTGCTCGAGTGGTGAGCGCGGGGGCACCGGCATGTGCGCGGCGGGTGCGGGTCAGCCGGTGTTGCGCAGGCCCGCGGCGACGCCGTTGACCGTGAGGAGCAGGGCTCGGGCGAGCAGCGGGTCGGCTTCCTCGCCGGCGGCGGCGGCTTCGCGCTGGCGGCCGAGGAGGGCCACCTGGAGGTAGGAGATGGGGTCCAGGTAGGCGTCGCGGATGGTGAACGTCTGCTTGAGGACGGGGTCGGCGTCGAGCAGTTCGGTCTCGCCGGTGACGCGCAGGACCTCGGCGACGGTGAGCTCGTGCTCGGCCTTGATCCGGTCGAAGACGTGCTTGAGTTCGTCCGGGACGAGCGTGTCGACGTAGTGCTGGGCGATGCGCAGGTCGGTCTTGGCGAGGGTCATCTCGACGTTGGAGATGAAGTTGCGGAAGAAGTGCCACTCCTGGTGCATCTCGTCGAGGACGGTGTCCCCTTCTTGCCGCAGGCCCGCCTCGCGCAGCGCCTTGAGGCCGGAGCCGACGCCGTACCAGCCGGGGACGATCTGCCTCGACTGGGTCCAGCCGAAGACCCACGGGATGGCGCGCAGTCCGTCGAGCGAGACGCCCGAGCCGGGGCGGCGGGAGGGCCGCGAGCCCAGGTGCAGGTCGGCGAGCTGGTCGACCGGCGTGGAGGCCAGGAAGTACGTCGGCAGGTCGGGGTCCTCGACCAGCTCGCGGTAGGCCGTGTGGGCCGCGTCGGAGACGGCGTCCATGGCGGCGTCCCAGCGGGCGAGGGCCTCGTCGGACTGGCGGGGCGCGGTGTGCAGGGCGGAGGCCTGGAGGGTGGCCGCGACGGTCAGCTCCAGGTTCTCCCTGGCCAGTGCGGGGATGAGGTACTTGTCGGAGATGACCTCGCCCTGCTCGGTGACCTTGATCTCGCCCTCGAGGGTGCCCCAGGGCTGGGCGAGGATCGCGTCGTGGGTGGGGCCGCCGCCGCGGCCGACGGTGCCGCCGCGGCCGTGGAAGAGGCGCAGCCGTACGCCGTAGCGGTGGGCGACGTCGCGCAGGCGGCGCTGGGCGCGGTGGATCTCCCACTGCGAGGTGGTGATGCCGCCGAACTTGGAGGAGTCGGAGTAGCCGAGCATGACCTCCTGGACGTCGCCGCGCAGGGCGACCAGACGCCGGTAGGAGGGGTCTGCGAGGAGGTCCTCGAGGATGGTGTCGGCGGCCTTGAGCTCGTCCGTGGTCTCCAGGAGCGGCACGATGCCGATCCTGGCCCAGCCGGCGTGCAGGTCGATGAGGCCGGCCTCGCGGGCCAGTACCGCCGCGGCGAAGACGTCGTCGGCGCCCTGGCACATGGAGATGATGTAGGACTCGATGACCTCGGGGCCGAAGACCTCCAGGGCGCGCCTGACGGTCTGGAAGACGCCGAGGGTCTTCTCGCCGGCGGCGTCGACGGGTGCCGGGCTGGGTGCCAGCGGACGCCGGGACCGCAGTTCCTTGGCGAGGAGCTTGGTGCGGTACTCGCGGGGCATGTCGGCGTAGCGCCAGGACTCCTCGCCGAGCCGGTCGAACAGCTGGCCGAGCGCGTGGTGGTGGGCGTCGGCGTGTTCGCGGACGTCCATGGTGGCGAGCTGGAGGCCGAAGGCGGCGAGCGTGCGGATGGTGCGGGCGAGGCGGCCGTCGGCGAAGAGGCTGCCGCGGTGTTCGCGCAGGGAGGTCTGGACGAGCCGCAGGTCGTCCAGGAGCTGTGCGGTGCCGAGGTAGTCGCGGCCGGCCTCGTGGGGGGTGCCCTTGGCGAGGCGCTGCTTGGTGTTCTCCAGCTTCTGCCGGATGCAGGTGGCCTTGAGCCGGTAGGGCTCCTCGGCGTTGAGGCGCTTGTAGCGGGGGCTGATCTCGGGGAGCAGTTCCAGGTCGGTCTGGAGGGACTCCAGGAGTTCCTCGGTGGCGCCGGCGTAGCGGATGGAGTTGGAGAGGAAGCCGCGCAGCTCGTCGATCATCTCCAGGGCGTCGTTGATGCCGTGTTCGTGCTGGAGGATGAGGACGTCCCAGGTGACCTGGGGGGTGACGTTGGGGTTCCCGTCGCGGTCACCGCCGATCCAGGTGCCGAAGGTGAGCGGGCGGGTGTCGTCGGGCAGCTTGACGCCGGCGCGCTCCAGTTCCGCCGTGAGATCCTCCAGGACGTCGCCGACGGCGCCGGCGTGGAGTTCGTCGAGGTAGTAGATGGCGTTGCGGGCCTCGTCGGCGGGCTCCGGGCGTACGACACGGAGTTCGTCGGTCTGCCAGACGAGGTCGATGTTCTCGGCGAGGCGGGTGTCGAGGCGGCGCCGGTCGGATTCGATGACCGGGGTGTCCAGCAGCGCGGCGATGCGGCGCAGCTTGTTGAGGACGGAGCGGCGGGCGGCCTCGGTGGGGTGGGCGGTGAAGACGGGCCGGACGTTGAGGTTGCGGACGGTGTCGCGCAGGTGCTCGGGGTCGGCGTCCTTCAGCCGGTCGGCCGTACGGGCGAGCAGTCCGCCCTCGGCGGCGCGCTTGGCGCCCAGTTCGCGGCCTCGGTGGACCTGTTCGGTGACGTTGGCGAGGTGGAAGTAGGTGGAGAAGGCGCGGACCAGCTTGGCCGCGGTCTCCAGTTCCGTGCCGCGCAGCAGCTCGGCGGCGGCCTCGCCGTCCTCTCGGGTGAGTCGGCGTACCTTCTCGACGAGTTCCAGCAGCTCGGGGCCCTCCTGCCGGACAAGGGTCTCTCCGAGGAGATCACCCAGCCGGCGGATGTCGGCGCTCAGCTCGCTGCTGGCCGTGGTGGTGGTCTGGTCGTCGGCACTGCTCACAGGTGCGGCTCCTTGCAGTGTTGAAGCTCGTCTGGGAGGGAACCCGGACGGCGTCTCGCGCGGCGGGAGCCGCTTACGGGGCCGGACGTCCGGGAAGAAATCAGAGCGGACCGCGCTGTCCGACCGACTCCCAGGATAGGTGTCGACCAGGACGCGCAGGGCCTCGGGCTCTTGCCGCGGCGTGACGCACTGCCATACTTACGTCGCCGTAGGTTACGGAACCGTAGGAAACCGTGCGTGGTTCCCGAAGCCCGGCACCGGACAACCGGACACACCACACCCACACCCCGACCCCACCCTCGACCCCACAGGGGACGCGCATGACCACGAGTTCCGATGTGATCCCAGACGCTCCGCAGCCGCCCCCCGAGGGCGGCGCCGCCGCACCGTCCGCCACGCTGGGCGGTGAGCAGAAGCGGTCACTCGAACAGATCACGCTGCTGCTGTTCATCGCCGTTCCGTTCCTCGCGCTGGTGGCGGCGGTGCCGCTGGCGTGGGGGTGGGGGGTGAGCTGGCTGGACCTGGGTCTGCTGGTCTTCTTCTACTTCCTGGGCTGCCACGGCATCACGATCGGCTTCCACCGCCACTTCACCCACGGCTCCTTCAAGGCCAGGCGGCCGCTGAAGATCGCGCTGGCGATCGCGGGCTCGATGGCGGTCGAGGGGCCGCTGGTCCGCTGGGTGGCCGACCACCGCAAGCACCACAAGTTCTCCGACGACGAGGGCGACCCGCATTCGCCGTGGCGCTACGGCGAGACGGTGCCTGCCCTGATGAAGGGCCTGTGGTGGGCTCACGTCGCATGGATGTTCGACGAGGAGCAGACCCCGCAGGACAAGTACGCGCCGGACCTGATCAAGGACCCGGCGCTCCGGGCGATCTCCCGTCAGTTCATCCTGTGGACCGCGCTGTCCCTGGCCCTTCCGGCGCTGATCGGCGGGCTGGTCACGATGTCCTGGTGGGGGGCGTTCACCGGGTTCTTCTGGGGGTCACTCGTCCGGGTGGCGTTGCTGCACCACGTCACGTGGTCGATCAACTCGATCTGCCACGCGGTCGGCAAGCGCCCCTTCAAATCGCGGGACCGTTCGGGCAACGTGTGGTGGCTGGCGGTCCTGTCCTGCGGTGAGTCCTGGCACAACCTGCACCACGCCGACCCGACCTCGGCGCGGCACGGTGTGATGCGCGGGCAGCTGGACTCCTCCGCCCGTCTGATCCGCTGGTTCGAGCAGTTCGGCTGGGCGTACGACGTGCGGTGGCCGTCACGCTCGCGTATCGATTCCCGCCGCAACCCGGACCAAGACGGCTCCCGCCGCCGGAAGGAAACCGTCGAAGCGGCATGATGGTCGGCGTGGCGACCGACTCCAGCAGCACCCCGAGCAATGAGAAGCCGCGGCGCGCGCGTCGTACCCGGATGACCGGTGCAGAGCGCCGCCAGCAGTTGCTGGAGATCGGTCGCACCCTCTTCGCGGCGAAGGGGTTCGAGGGCACGTCGGTGGAGGAGATCGCGGCGAAGGCCGGGGTCTCCAAGCCGGTGGTGTACGAGCACTTCGGCGGCAAGGAGGGCCTGTACGCGGTGGTGGTGGACCGGGAGATGCGGCGCCTGCTGGACATGGTGACCAGCTCCCTGACCGCCGGCCACCCGCGTGAGCTGTGCGAGCAGGCGGCCTTCGCGCTCCTCGACTACATCGAGGAGTACACGGACGGCTTCCGCATCCTGGTCCGCGACTCCCCCATCCCGCAGTCGACGGGTTCCTTCGCCTCGCTCATCTCCGACATCGCCACCCAGGTGGAGGACATCCTGGGCCGCGAGTTCAAGAACCGCGGCTTCGACGCCAAGCTGGCCCCGCTGTACGCGCAGGCGCTGGTCGGCATGGTGGCGCTGACGGGGCAGTGGTGGCTGGACGTGCGCCGCCCGAAGAAGGCGGAGGTGGCGGCGCACCTGGTCAACCTGGCGTGGCACGGCCTGGACGGCCTGGAGCCGAAGCCTCGGCTGATAGGGCACCGCAAGAACTAGGGCCGCGGCTCCTCCTTCCGGGCGACGGCGAAGACGCGGCGGAAGGGGAACGGCGTGCCGTGCGCCCCGGCGGGATAGGCGGCGCGCAGGACGGTCCGGTACTCCTCGACGAACGCGTCGCGGGCCTCCGGCTCGTCGTCGAGCGCGGTGAGTACGGGCCGCAGCGCCGTCCCCTTCACCCAGTCCAGCACGGCGTCGTCACCGGTCAGCAGATGGACGTACGTCGTCTCCCACACGTCGGCGGTGCGGCCGGGGCCGGTGAGGCGGGCGAGGTAGGCCTCCGGGGTGAGGACGGCGTCGTCGTGGCGCAGGACGCCGGCGAGGCGGTCCCGCCAGCGCCGGGAGTGGGCGAGTTCGCGCATCAGGCGGTGGCTGGGGGCGTCGAAGTTGCCGGGCACCTGGAAGGCGAGGGTGCCGCCGGGGGCGAGGCGGTCGATCCAGTCGGGGAAGCGCTCGGCGTGGCCGGGGATCCACTGGAGGGTGGCGTTGCTGATGACGAGGTCGTACGGCTCGTCGGGCGTCCAGGTGCGGGCGTCGGCGGGGGCGAAGTCGAGGTGGCCGCCCCGCGGTGTGGGGCCGGCGTGCTCCTGGGCCCGTTCGAGCATCCGGGGCGAGTTGTCGTAGCCGGTGACGCGGGCGGTGGGCCAGCGGTCGGCGAGCAGGACGGTGACGTTGCCGGGGCCGCAGCCGAGGTCGGCGATGCGGGGCGGGTCGCCGGGCAGGTCGGGGACGCGGGCGAGGAGGTCGGTGAAGGGGCGGGCGCGGTGGCCGGCGTGCCGGAGGTACTGGGCGGGGTCCCAGGTGGGGGCGGTGGCGGGCATGAGGTCTCCAGGGGATGTCCGTGGGGGACGGGTACCCAGCGTCACCCCGACATTCTCTCGACGTCAAGATAATCGACATCAAGAGACTTCACGTCGACACAACCACTACACTGATCGTCATGGAGGACGAGGTCGATCGGCTGGTCGCAGCGTGGCGCCGGGAGCGCCCGGACCTCGACGTGGAACCGCTCGAGGTGCTGAGCCGGGTCAGCAGGCTCGCCCGGCACCTGGACCGCGCACGGCGCCTGGCCTTCTCCGAACACAACCTGGAGCCCTGGGAGTTCGACGTCCTGACGGCGCTGCGCCGCGCGGGCTCCCCCTACCAGCTCTCGCCGGGCCAGCTCCTCACCCAGACCCTGGTCACCTCGGGCACGATGACCAACCGGATCGACCGCCTGGCCAAGAAGGGCCTGGTGGAGCGCCTGCCCGACCCCAGCGACCGGCGCGGCGTACTGGTCCGGCTCACGGACGAGGGCCGCGACCGCGCCGACCAGTCGCTGGCGGGCCTGCTGGCCCAGGAGCGCGCGATCCTGGCCGAACTCTCCCGCGCCCAGCGCGGTGAACTGGCCGCGCTGCTACGCCAGCTGACCGCCCCGTTCGACAACATCCCCGGTTAGGTCCGCCGGCCCCACCCCGGCCCTGCGCGCCAGTGCCACGGCGGCGAGGGTGGAGTGGACGCCCAGCTTGCCCAGGACGTTCTGCATGTGGGTCCGCACGGTGTGCGGGGACAGGAACAGCCGCTCGGCGACCGCCTTGCGCCCGAGCCCGGCGACCATGCAGCGCAGCACCTCCCGCTCCCGCGGGGTCAGCGACTCCACCAGCCGTTCGCTCTCGGTGCGGTGCTTGCGGGCGGCGGTCAGTTCGCGCAGGACGCCGGTGAGCAGGGCGGGCGGCAGATGCGTCTCGTCGCGCAGGACGCCCCGTATGACGCTGAGCAGCCGCGACAGGGAGCAGTCCTTGGCCACCCACCCGGAGGCGCCGGCCCCCAGTGCGAGGGCCGCCCGCCGGGGGTCGTCCTTCTCGGCGAGGACCACGGTCCGTACGCTCGGCTGCCCCGACCGCACCCCGGCGACCAGCGAGATCCCGTCCACCAGCCCGTCCTCGTTGCCGTTGCGCACGGGCACGGGGGCGGGACGCGCGCCGGGCGCGTGACCCCCCAGGTCGGCGTCGACGAGCAGCACGTCGTACCGCCGCCCCTCGGACGCGGCCCGCTCCAGGCAGCGCAGCGCGGCCGGGCCGCTGCCGGCCGCGGAGACGTCGACGTCCGGCTCGGCGGCCAGCGCCGCGGCGAGCGACTCGGCGAAGATCCGGTGGTCGTCGACGACCAGGACTCGGATACGAACCACGAAACCCCCTCCCCCGCACTCCGTCAGGAGCAGGGGATACCCATCGTCTGTCCATCCACGGAACACGGAAGACGACACCGGCACGGGTACGGCGCCCGAAGCCCCGTATCCGACTGTGCGCTCGGTACTCCGGGACAGGTCGCCGCGGCCGCACGGCCGCCGCCGTGCAGTAACCGCTACCCCCGCCCCGGGCGCCGTACCCGGCTGTCTCGCCCCCTGAACGGCACCGGCCCCCACCGGTGCTGCTCATCAGAGTACGGACGGTCGCCGGGAGCGGAAGGCTATTTGCAGAACTGACAGCCCCGCGCGTTTATGGTGATCCGCATGTTTCGTCTTGTGACAGAAGTAGACAAGGCGCGGCGCGATCTGCTGCGCACCCGGCTGCGGGAGACGAACACGGCGGCCTCCGCCACCCTCCGCTCCCTGCGCGGAACCCCTCACGAACGCGAATTCCCGCTGCACGTCTGGGTGCTGGACGAGAGAGGCGGCCTGGCGGGCGGCCTGGTCGGCCACACCTGGGCGACCTGGCTGCACGTGACGTACCTGTGGGTGGACGCCCGGTGCCGGGGCGCAGGCCTGGGCTCGGCCCTCCTGACGGAGGCGGAGCGAGGCGCTCACGAGGAGCGGGGCTGCGCGGCGTCCCGCGTGGAGACCTGGGACTTCCAGGCACCGGACTTCTACACGAGACACGGCTACGAGGTGATGTGCGTGATCCCCGACTACCCGCCGGGGATCACGGAGTACACGCTGATCAAGCGGCTGGGCCGGCTGCCGGTCTGAGGTGTTCAGAGCTCGTCGAGCGCGTCCGAGGTGATGTCGATGTCGATGTCGTACGGCACGCCGAGTTTGAGCAGCTCGCGATGGGTGCCGGTGAGGTCGTACGTCTTGGAGACGGGGTCGAGTTCGTAGACCCGGACCACCGGGTGCTTGCCGGCTCCGCCCCCCGTCTCGACCAGCCAGAAGTGCGGGATGCCCGCGGCAGCGTACTTGTGCGGCTTGGTGTCGCGGTCGCGGGATTCGGAGTCCGGGGAGACGACCTCGACGGCGAGCAGGACGTCGGCGGCCTGAAAGCGGGTCTGCTCCCTGCCGGTGACGGCGTCGGCGCGGACGACGGTGATGTCGGGTTCGGGGCCGTTGCGGCGGTCCAGGACGACGGTCATCTCACGGCGGATCTTCATCTCCTTGGGCACCGTACGGCGCAGACCGGCCATCAGCAGGTCGATCATGATGCTGTGAAAATCCCGCTGCGGACTCACGAAAACCAGGCTCCCGTCGATCAGCTCGGTGTGCGGCGGGAGGTCGGGCACCGTGAACAGGTCGTCCACGGTGTACCCGTCCCGGGGCGGCACCGGCCAGCGGCAGCCGGGCGTGGCGTTCGGCTCGGCGAGGGGCTCGGCGGTCATGGTTCCTCCCATGGACGGGATTCTCTGCCAGCCCGTCCACGGTAACCGCCGGTTCCACTGATCGTCATCACAATGGGTGACGATCGGCGGAACGGGGCAGCACGAAGCGGCTGGGGTGAGGTGTCCGACCGACGATGCCGGCCGTCGCTCGGGGACCAACCCCATGTCCTTCGCGCTGTAGCGGGGCAGCTCGGTGGTGCCGATCGTCCACGTGCCGAGGTCGGTGGCGACGGCGACCGGTTCCCCGTACGGACCATGCAGCCGGTTCTCGTACGCGGGGCGGCCGCCGGACCGGCCGATCCCCCATTGGTAGGTCCAGGTCCCGTCGCGTGGGTCGAAGATCAGGTAGTGCGGGATGCCCATGGCCGGATAGTCGCGAGTCTTGGCGCGGTAGTCGTTGTCCGGGTTGGACGGGGAGATGATCTCGATCGCCAGGACGATCTCGTGGGGGTCTAGGGGGTCGTCGGTCTGCATGGCGTCACTGGAGCAGACGAGAAGATCCAATCCGCAGCGTGCCGAGGGACTCGTCGTCAGTGTCGGTCGCCCCGAACGAGAACAAGCCCTCCGGGACCTGAGCATCGAGCTGCCGGGACACCAGCTTCGCGGTGAGCTGATGGCGCGGCTGCGGGCTCATCGCCATCACGAGCTGCCCGTTGCTGATCTCGGGCCATGCAAAGCCAGGCGGTGGAGTCATACAGTCACGGCGGTAACGCAGTCGCCGGTACAGGGTCTCCTTGATCACGGGCCCTCCCGACCTCCAGTATGAGGGCGACGACACACCAGGGCGGGCGTGGCTCCCCCGTTCACCCAGGACCCGCCGCGCCCGGCGCAGCGCCGACGGAGACCTCGGCCCAGACCGTCAGGCCACCGCCCGTCCGCCGCGTCCCCCACCGGGTGGCCAGCGCATTGGTGATCAGCAGGCCGCGTCCACGTTCACGCTCGGGCTCGGGCTCGGGTGGTCCGGTCGGCGCGGGGAACTCCGGTGTACGCCCACTCCTGCCGTCGTCGGTCACGCCGATCGTGACCGTGTCGGCGGTGAGTGAGCAGGTGACCGTGACGGTGAGGCTGCCACTGTGCTCGAGGGCGTTGGCGGCCAGTTCCCCGGTGATGGCATCCAGGTCGTCCGTCGCACCGGGCGGCAGGCCCCATGACCCGGCCGTGGCACGGACGTAGCGCCGGGCGGCACCGGCGGAGGCGAGGTCCCTGCCGGGGAGGGTGAGCAGGCCGTACGCGCGGGGCGCCGGAGGAGTTCCGTCCGCAGGGTCTCGCCCGGTCTCACCGAGGCGAGCACCCCGGGACCGCGCGATGAGCAGGGCGTCCGCGAGCGCGTCCGACAGCTGATTCGCCAGGAGGCGGAGTTCTTGATTCCCCGGTCGGTGCGTCGCCATCCGGCCCCGCGTTCGGCCAAGCAGCCGTTCGCCCAGGCCGAGTTGTACCTCTTCGATCCGGTCGGCCAGCCGGGAGACGGTGCTGTCGCCGTCCGTGATGAGCAGTCCGGGCCGGCCGTGGGCGCCGGTCCGGGGCAGGAGCCGTACGTGGTTCTTGTCGCCGTTCATGATGCTGCTCCCAACCAGGCGTGGATGTCGCGGGTGTCGAGGTCGACGCCGTAGGTGGCACACCAAAGGACATCGCGGCGCAGCCGCTGCACCCGTGCCTTCTCGTCGCGCTCGTAGGCGGTGAGGTAGGGGCGGACGAGGGGGCTGGATGCGCCGTCGATGGGGGTGTGCCAGTGGCGGACGGTGGGGGAGGTCCGGAAACGCGGAGATGCCATGGAGCGCTCACTCAACGAAACGCCGGGTCGCCACACCTCCGGCATCCGGCCTGCCCGATGACGCCCTGGAGGGAAGGCGATCGTCCGCAGCCAACGGATCAGGGCCCCTGCCAATCCGGTCATGCTCTCAACTCCTCGTCGAACTCAGGAAGTAGCGCAAGGGAAAACTCTCACGGGAATCCCATGAAGGTCCCATCTACGACAGGAGTTCACCGATGTGGGTGACGGAGCTCGAATCCGCGTCCGATGCCCTGGAAGAGCCCATAAGGTCAGGCCCATTGACCAGCACAGGTTGGTCGGAGCAGTGCGCTCCGCAAGGGGGAAGGAACCGCACCATGAGCGCCACTCAGACGGGACCGGCCGGACGCATGCAGATCGCTCGCGGCCTGGCCTCGCTACGCGAACGCTGCGGCCTCACCCAGACACAGGTGGCGGCACGCGCAGGCGTCAGCACCACGACGGTCAGTCGGTACGAGGCCTGGCAGGATCGCGCCCGCATCCGCTGGGCGACGGTGAAGGCACTGGCAGACGCATGCGATGCCACGCCTCAGGAACGGGAGGCCCTCGTGGCCGTGGCCAAGTCGCAGGCCAACGGTTGGTGGGTCGGCAACAGCGCGGTGCCGGAGTGGCTGGACCCGCTTGTCTCCTTCGAGTACCAAGCGGCATACGAGCACGTCTTCGCGAACACAGTCATTCCCGGCCTGTTGCAGACACGGGAGTACGCCCTTGCCATCCACCAGGCACGCGAGGTACGCAGTTCCAACGAAGCCATCGAGCACATGGTGGAAGCCCGGATGAAACGCCAGGGCATCCTCATGCGCGACCCGGCTCTGCACCTTTGGGTGGTTATGGATGAGGCAGTGCTCCGCAGGACAGTGGGGAACACCGACATCATGAACCAGCAGCTCAAGCACCTTCACCAGACGGCGGAGAGCCCCAACGTCGACCTTCAGATCCTGCCGTTCAACGGGGGCGCACACGCCGCGGGTGCCGGACATTTCGTGATCCTCGGGCGGGACGACGAGCGGCAGCCCCTCAACTCCATGGCGGTCGTGTACATCGAGATGCGTCGGCGCGGGGTGTATCTCGATGACGCGGACGACGTCGCCGCCTATAAGTTGACCTTCGACTACCTTCGTTCGCAGGCTGCCGACGTCACCACCTCGTCGCAGCTGGTCGCCAGAGCACGACAGGAGCTGTTCTCATGACCGGCATAGCGTCTTCCCCGACCAAGCACGTGACTGCGAAGTGGTTCAAGAGCAGCTACAGCGGTGGCGAGGGCAACGAGTGCGTCGAGGTCGCCGGCCACGGCCCGTGGGTGGCCGTACGGGACTCGAAGACGCCTCATGAAAACCTGACCGTTTCCACCCGCGCGTTCGCCGCGTTCATCGAGGGCCTGCCGAAGGCTCAACGCGACGACGTCCGGCCATAGACACCGGCCTCAGACATGGAACGGTTCTCTCCGGGCAGCCCCGGACTGCCTGTGCGTACCATCGGCGAGCTTCGTGCCGCGCTCACCATGGGTTACGGCTTTCCCGGTGATGCCGACGATTTCGGGGCCGAGCTGGCCCGGGAGACCAACCGTGCCGATCCCGCCGACCTCTCCGGTGTCGTCCGCCTCGTCGAGGAGTTCCGTGGTCGGGTCGTCACCCGCCAGGACCCCGGTTTCGACACTGCTGTCGCCGCGGCCGTCGCAGAGATTCAGAAGGCCCGGAGGACGGTCCGGTGACCGACGGTCAGCGGCAGCCCCACACATTTTCACCAAGCCGCGATGACCGGCGTGTCGGGTTCCTGCTGCCGCCAGGTCTCGTCGAGGCGTGTGAGGCGGGCCGTGGCGGCGATGCCGCACACGGAGGTGACCTTGCCGTCGTCGACCTCGAACGCCACGGCGCCCACGACCCGGCCGTCGACCACGGCCACGACGGCCGGGGAGCCGTTGAGCGTCGCGAAGTGCATCGCCGGCGAGCCGCCGGCCAGCCGCCGCTTCGCCGCCGTGGGCTTGAAGCCGGCCCGCACGAAGGAGGCGACCCGCTCGGGCGTCCGGTACCGCAGCAGCCGCCTGGCCAGTCCGGCGCCGTCCGATACCGCCGTCACGTCGTCGGTGAGCAGCGCCACCAGCCGTTCGGTACGTCCCGACACGGCGGCGGCGAGGAACTCCTCGACGACCCGGCGCGCGGAGGCGGGGTCGGCCTCGCCACCGCGTCGGCGTTCGGCGGTGACCCGGGTCCGGGCCCGGTGGGCGTGCTGCTGGCTCGCGGACTCGGTGATGTCGAGAATCCCGGCGATCTCGGCGTGGCTGTACGAGAAGGCCTCACGCAGGACGTAGACGGCCCGCTCGACGGGCGAGAGGCGTTCCAGGATGGTCAGTACGGCCAAGGACACCGATTCGCGCTGCTCGAAGGTGTCGGCGGGGCCGAGCATCGGGTCGCTCTGGAGGAGCGGCTCGGGCAACCAGGCACCGGCCGTCCGCTCGTGGCGTGCCTGTGCCGAGCGGAGCCGGTCGAGGCAGAGGTTGGTGACGACCTTGGTCAGCCACGCTTCCGGCACCTCGATCCGTTCGCGGTCCGCGGCCTGCCAGCGCAGGAACGTGTCCTGCACGGCGTCCTCGGCGTCGGCGGCCGAGCCGAGCAGGCGGTACGCCAGTGAGGCCAGCCGTCCCCGGCCGGCCTCGAACCGGTCGAGGGCTGCGTCGTCCATGCGGGTCAGCCTATGCGGCGGCCCTCGCCCCGGCACCGGCCCCGGCCGCACGCTCGGGCGTGGTGGCCAGGCGGCGCCTGCGCTTCGGCATGCCGAAGGTCGGGTGGGCGATGCCCAGCCCGGCGCCCTTGAGGATGCCGGACTTGAGCCGGGCGGCGGTCCGGCCGCCCAGGTACCAGGACTTCGACCGGGCGTCCGCGTCCACCATCTGGAAGATCCCGTCCCGCCGTCCGAGGCTGATGTGGTTGCCGTGGTACTTCAGCCCGACGGTGGGGACGTCGCCGCCCGTCAGGCGGGCGATGATCGCGGCGGTCGCCTGCATGTTGGTGAAGCCGGCCGAAGCGCAGGACATCGGCAGTGGCCGGCCGTTGTCACCGATCGCGTGGGCGCAGTCGCCGGCCGCGTAGACGTCCGGGTGCGAGACCGAGCGCATGGTGCGGTCGACGACGATCCCGCCGGTCCCGGCGACCTCCAGGCCACTGGCGGCCGCGAGGGGGTGCACGGCGAATCCGGCCGCCCACACCGTCACGTCGGCCGGGACGACCGTGCCGTCGGCGGCGATCGCCCGGGTCGGCTCGACGGCTTCGACGACGGTGTGCTCGTGGACGGTGACGCCGAGACGGTCGAAGGCCCGGCGCAGGTGGCGGCGGGCCTTCGGGGAGAGCCATGCGCCCAGCTCGCCGCGGGCGGCGAGCGCGACCGAGAGGTCGGGCCGGGACTCGGCGAACTCGGTGGCGGTCTCGATGCCGGTCAGTCCCTCACCGACGACCAGCACGGTGCCGCCCGCGCCCAGGCCGGCCAGGCGTTCGCGCAGCCGCAGCGCCGAGGACCGGCCGGTCACGTCGAAGGCGTACTCGGCCACGCCGGGGACGCCGTGGTGGGCCACAGAGCTGCCGAGCGTGTAGAGCAGCGTGTCGTACGCGAGCTCCCCGTCACCTTCCTCGCCGGTCACGGCGACGGTCTTGCGCTCGGGGTCGACGCCGGTGACGCGTGCGAGGCGCAGCCGTACCCCGGTGCCCGCGTACACGTCGGCGAGCTTGCGGAACGCGACGTCCTGGCCCGCCGCGAGCTGGTGGAGGCGCATCCGCTCGACGAAGTCGGGCACGGCGTTGACGACGGTGATCTCGGCGTCGGCGGGGGAGAGCCGGCGGGCCAGGCTTCCGGCGGCGAAGGCCCCGGCGTATCCGGCGCCGAGGACGACGATGCGGTGCTTCATGGCGTGCTCCTGTCTCGTTCGCGTGCTCCCTGAACGAGACGGCGCTCCGATTGCTGACAGGACCCGGATGTGACGCCCGTCACTACCACCAGGTCGTGTCGCGGTCCTGTCGCGTCAGGCCACCCGCCGCGCCCCCGCCGAAGGCACCGCCTCGAACACCCGGGGCGCCGTGAAGCCCGCCGCGGCGAAGGCCTCCTCCACCGCCTTCGTGATGGCGTCCACGTCGGCCGCCTCCGTCAGGACGATCGCCGAGCCGCCGAAGCCGCCGCCGGTCATGCGGGCGCCCAGGGCGCCGGAGGCGAGGGCGGTGTCGACGACCAGGTCGAGTTCCGGACAGGAGATGCGGAAGTCGTCGCGCAGGGAGGCGTGGCCCTCGACCAGGACGGGGCCGATGGCACGGGTGTCGCCGGACTCCAGCAACGTCACCACCCGCTCGACCCGGGCGTCCTCCGTGACGACGTGCCTCACCAGGCGGCTCACCTCCTCGTCGTCGGCCAGGCGCTCCAGGGCCGCGTCGAGCTCCTCGTACGCCACGTCGCGCAGCGCGTCGACGCCCAGCAGCGCGGCGCCCTTCTCGCAGCCCGCGCGGCGTTTGCCGTACTCGCCCTCGCTGTGGGAGTGCTTGACCTGGGTGTCGACGACGAGGAGGCGCATGCCCTCGGCGGCGAGGTCGAAGGGGATCTGGCGCTGGGAGAGGTCGCGGGTGTCGAGGAAGAGGGCGTGGCCCGCTTCGCAGCAGGCGGAGGCGGTCTGGTCCATGATGCCGACGGGGGCACCGACGTAGACGTTCTCGGCGCGCTGGCAGAGGCGGGCCAGCTGCCGGCCGCGCAGGCCGAGGGAGTAGAGGTCGTTCAGGGCGAGGGCGACGACGATCTCCAGGGCCGCCGAGGAGGACAGGCCCGCGCCGGACGGGACCGTGGACGCCAGGTGGATGTCGGCGCCGGTCAGCTCGTGGCCGGCCTCGCGCAGCGCCCAGACGACGCCCGAGGGGTACGCGGTCCAGGACCGGTCCGACTCGGGGGTGAGGTCGGCGACGCGCAGCTCGACGGGGCCGGCCGCGATGTCCGCCGAGTGCAGGCGCAGGATGCCGTCGTCGCGCCGGGACACCGCCGCGACGGCGGTGTGCGGCAGGGCGAACGGCATGACGAAGCCGTCGTTGTAGTCGGTGTGCTCGCCGATGAGGTTGACCCGGCCCGGCGCCGCCCACACCCCCTCGGGGTCCGTCCCGTACAGCTCCCGGAACCGCTCGCCGACGGCTCCTGCGACGTCCCCTGCGACAGCCTCGCCCATGCCCTGACCCCTCGCCCTTCTCGTCCCTACGGTCTACTTCGCGCGCTGCTGCGCGAACTCCCACGCGTCCGCCACGATGCCCGCGAGGTCCGCGCGCGACGGGTTCCAGCCCAGTTTCTCGCGGGCGGTGCCGGCCGAGGCGACCAGGACCGCCGGGTCGCCGCCCCGTCGGGGGGCCACGACCTCGGGGATCGGGTGGCCGGTGACCTGGCGGACGGTCTCGACGACCTCGCGGACGGAGAAGCCGTTGCCGTTGCCCAGGTTGCAGATGAGGTGCTCGCCGGGGGTGGCCGCGTCCAGGGCGAGCAGGTGGGCGTCGGCCAGGTCGGCGACGTGGATGTAGTCGCGGACGCAGGTGCCGTCCGGCGTCGGGTAGTCGTCGCCGAAGACGGAGATCGCCTCGCGCCTGCCCTGTGCCACCTGGAGGACGAGTGGGATGAGGTGCGACTCGGGGTCGTGGCGCTCGCCGTACCGGCCGTAGGCGCCCGCGACGTTGAAGTAGCGCAGCGAGACCGCGCCCAGGCCGTGGGCCGCCGCCTCGCCGGTGATCATGTGGTCGACGGCGAGCTTGGAGGCGCCGTACGGGTTCGTGGGCTTCGTCGGCGCGGACTCGACGATCGGGACCTGGTCCGGCTCGCCGTAGGTGGCGGCCGTGGAGGAGAAGACGAGGCGGGTCACGCCCGCCGTGCGCATCGCCTCCAGCAGGGCCATGGTGCCGCCGACGTTGTTGTCCCAGTACTTCTCGGGCTTCACGACCGACTCGCCGACCTGGGAGAAGGCGGCGAAGTGCAGGACACCGTCGTAGGAGGCGTCCAGCCACTTGGCGGCGTCGCGGATGTCGCCCTCGATGAACGAGGCACCGGCCGGCACGCCCTCCCGGAAGCCCGTCGAGAGGTTGTCGAGGACGACGACCTCGTGGCCGGCCTCCAGCAGATGCTGGGCGACCACACTGCCGACGTAGCCGGCCCCGCCCGTCACCAGGTACTTCCCGCTCATGAACTCGCTACCTCTCGCAGTCGCTCGGCCGCGCGCTCCGGGGGCACGTCGTTGATGAACACGTTCATGCCGGACTCGGAGCCCGCGAGGAACTTCAGCTTGCCCGATGTACGGCGGATAGTGAAAAGCTCGAGGTGCAGCGCGAAGTCGTCCCGCGTCACGCCCTCGAAGTCCTCCAGCTGGCCGAACGGTGCCTGGTGCCAGGCCGCGATGTACGGAGTCGGGGGATCACCGGCGCCGAAGATCCGGTCGAAGCGCCTCAGGAGTTCCAGATAGACCCGGGGGAACTCCGTGCGCGCCGCCTCGTCGAGGCCGAGCAGGTCGGGCACCCGGCGCCTGGGGTAGAGGTGCACCTCGTAGGGCCAGTGCGCGGAGTACGGCACGAAGGCGGCCCAGTGCTCGGTCTCCAGGACGACCCGCTCACCGGCCAGCTCCTCCGCCAGGACGGCGTCGAACAGGTTCTCCCCGCCCGTCGCCTCCTTGTGCGCGGCGAGTGAACGGAGCATCAGGGCGGTGCGGGGCGTGGTGAAGGGGTAGGCGTAGATCTGCCCGTGCGGGTGACCCAGCGTCACACCGATCTCGGCACCCCGGTTCTCGAAGCAGAAGACCTGTTCGACGGAGGGCAGATGCGAGAGCTCCGACGTCCGGTCCGTCCAGGCGTCCAGTACCAGGCGGGCCTGCTCCTCGCTCAGGTCGGCGAAGGAGGCGTTGTGGTCGGAGGTGAAGCAGACGACCTCGCAGCGGCCGGAGTCGCCGGCCAGCGAGGGGAAGCGGTTCTCGAAGACCACCACGTCGTAGGACGCGTCCGGGATCTCGCTCAGCCGCTCGCCCTGCGAGGGGCACAGGGGGCACTCGTCGGCCGGCGGGTGGTAGATGCGGCCCTGGCGGTGCGAGGCGACGGCGACCGCGTCGCCGAGCAGCGGGTCGCGGCGAACCTCGGAGGTGGTGACGGTCGGCTCCAGCGGACGGCGGTCGACGGCGTCCCGCACGGTGTCGTCGCGCAGGTCGTAGTAGACGAGCTCGCGACCGTCGGCCAGTCGGGTCGAGGTCTTCTTCACTGCCGGACTCCTCTGCGCCTGCATCCGCACCCAATCACCCAACACAATCAAACATAACACGTCACAACCAATCAGCAATCGAACCGGCGAGCACCCCGCGACCACGCCGCGGCCCACCCAGGAGTCCGCCGGCGATCCACCAGCGCGCCGATCATCACGATCAAACAAAGAACATCACCAAAAGTGTTCAATTACTGAACGCGGAGGCGTAGGTTCCGCTCTGATCAGTTCGCGCAACGAAGCGAGTTCGTATGCATACCCCCACATATCTGGCCGCCGAGCTTCGACTCCCCACCAACTGGCTCGACTACTCGATCCTCGGGATCTACTTCCTCGTCGTGCTCGGCATCGGCTTCGCCGCCCGGCGATCGGTCAAGACGAGCCTGGACTTCTTCCTGTCCGGACGCTCGCTGCCCGCCTGGGTCACCGGTCTCGCCTTCGTCGCGGCCAACCTGGGCGCCACCGAGATCCTGGGCATGGCCGCCAACAGCGCCCAGTACGGCGTCTACACGACCCACTGGTACTGGATCGGCGCCATCCCGGCCATGGTCTTCCTCGGCCTGGTGATGATGCCGTTCTACTACGGCTCGAAGGTCCGCTCGGTCCCCGAGTTCCTGCTGCTGCGCTTCGACAGGGCCGCGCACCTGCTGAGCTCGGTGCTGTTCGCCGTCGCCGCCATCCTGATCGCCGGGGTGAACCTCTACGCCCTCGCGATCGTCGTCGAGGCACTGCTGGGCTGGCCCCAGTGGGTGGCCATCGTGGTCGCCGGCTTCTTCGTCCTGGCGTACATCACCCTGGGCGGCCTGTCCTCGGCGATCTACAACGAGGTCCTCCAGTTCTTCGTGATCCTGGCCGGCCTCATCCCGATCACCGTCCTGGGCCTGAAGAAGGTCGGCGGCTGGGACGGCCTGTCCGACTCCCTCACCCAGACCCGCGGGGCCGACTTCATGACCTCGTGGGGCGGCACGGGCATCGGCAGCGACAACCCGCTGGGCGCCAACTGGCTGACCATCGTGCTCGGCCTCGGCTTCGTCCTCTCCTTCGGCTACTGGACGACGAACTTCGCCGAGGTGCAACGCGCCCTGTCGGCGAAGAACCTCTCGGCGGCCAAGCGCACGCCGCTGATCGCCGCGTTCCCGAAGATCTTCATCGTCTTCGTCGTGATGATCCCGGGCCTGGTCGCCGCCGTCCTCGTCCCGAAGATCGGCACGCCCGGCTCGGACCTCCAGTACAACGACGCGATCCCGTACCTGATGCAGCAACTGCTGCCCAACGGCGTCCTCGGCATCGCGGTGACCGGCCTGCTGGCCGCCTTCATGGCGGGCATGGCGGCGAACATCTCGTCCTTCAACACGGTCTTCACCGCCGACATCTGGGCGAAGTACGTCGTGAAGGACCGCGAGGACGGCTACTACGTGCGGTTCGGCCGCCTGATCACCGTGATCGGCGTCCTGGCCTCGATCGGCACGGCCTTCCTGGCGTCGTCGTTCTCGAACATCATGAGCTACCTCCAGACGCTGTTCTCCTTCTTCAACGTGCCGATGTTCGTGGTCTTCATCATCGGCATGTTCTGGAAGCGCGCGTCCATGAAGTCCGGCTTCTGGGGCCTGATCGCGGGCACCACCGCGGCGATGATCAACTACTTCGTCCTCTACGAGCAGGGCATCCTCGACATCCCCTCCGACCAGGGCGCCAACTTCGTCTCCGCGATCGCGGGCTTCGTCGCCGGCGCGGTGGTGATGGTCGCCGTCACCCTGTTCACCAAGCCGAAGCCGGTCGCCGAGTTGCAGGGCCTGGTCTACGGCACCACCTCCCCCGGCATGGCCGAGGCGCCCGCCGAGGGAGACGACGCGTGGTACCGCAAGCCGGCGCTGCTGGGCTGGGGGGCGGTCGTCCTGGCCGCCGCCTGCTACATCCCGTTCTCGTTCTGATCGCGGGAGGATTGAGAGAGCATGTCTGATTCCAACTCCTACTCCGACAAGAACGTCCAGGACGAGGTGTCCGAGCTGGAGACCAAGTCCGTCACCGCCGCGCGGCTGTTCGACATCCGGCGGATCATCGGCGGGCTGTTCGTGGTCTACGGCGTCATCGTGACGATCGCGGGCCTCGTGGCGTCCGACGACGAGATCGACAAGGCGCAGGGGGTGAACATCAACCTGTGGACCGGGCTGGGGATGCTGGTGCTGGGGCTGTTCTTCCTGGCCTGGCTGAAACTGAGGCCGACGGCTCCGCCGGCGCCGCCCATCGAGGAGGCGCCGAAGGCAGGGGCACCGAAGGAGTGACGTCCGTGCCGGGTGGCCCGCGGTCGCGGGGCACCCGGCGTCGGTACGGGCCGCTCGGCCGCCGGCACCACTCAGCCCTCGGGACCGCTCGGCCGCCGGCACCACTCAGCCCTCGGGACCGCTCGGCCGCCGGCACCGCTCAGCCGTCGAAGGCGCTCGCCCGGTCCAGCAGCCCCGTCCGCGCCGCCAGCGCCGCCGCCTCCAGGCGGGAGCCCACGCCCAGCTTCATCAGTACCCGCTGGACGTGCGTACGCGCCGTGGACGGGGCGATCCCCATACCCGCCGCGATCAGGCGGGTGTCCTCGCCCTCGGCGACCCGGACCAGGACCTCCACCTCCCGCGGCGTGAGCATCTGCAGCAGCCGCTGCCCCTCGTCGTCGGGCTGGGCCGCCGGATTCAGCAGCTCGCCGAACGCCCCCTGCAACAGCGACGGCGCCACCGCCGCCTCCCCGGCCCGCGCCTTCATGATCGCCCGCTCGACGCCCTCGATCCGCTCGTCGTGCCGGACATAGCCGGACGCCCCCGCCGCGAACGCCGCCGCGATCCCGCGAGGGTTCGGCACCGGCCCCAGCACCAGCACCGCCACCTGCGGACGCTCCCGCTTGATCCGCACCACCGGATCGAACATCCCCGGCTCGGCGGGTGTCGCCGTCCCCAGCAGGCACACCTCCGGCGCCCGGCTGATCACCAGCTCCGCCGCGCCCGCGGCCGGCGCCGCCGCGGCGAGCACCCGGTGCCCGCGCAGCTTCAGCGCCGAGGCCAGCGCCTCGGCGAGCAATCGGTGGTCGTCGACCACCATGAGCCGTACTCCCATAGAGCAACCCCCCAGTCACCCAGTCCCCCGGCACTGCCGGCCAAGGCCCCCGGCTCCCCCGCCCGTGGCCCTGCCCCGACCCCGCCCTTCATGCCCCCGGAAGCTACACGCTAGCCCGCCGTCGCGCTGCCCCTACCGGTGATAACCGCCCCGGATCGCCGAAATCCCCCGCAATACGGCCCCGCCCCCGAAGGAACAGGGACGGGGCCGCGGGGCACGCGCCAACAGGACGACGAACGGCCTCAGCCGCCGGTACCGAACGCGATCACGAGGTACTCCTTCTCGTCCGCGCTGCTCGGCTCACTCGCGTACACCTCCGACATGTACAGGCGTCCCTGCGAGTAGATGAACTCGGAGTACTCCGGCGACATGCTGGTCTCCACGTCCCGCACCGCCTCGGTCGCCGGGTTCTCCAGCAGCATGGTCTGCTTGAACGTACCGCCGTCGATGCTCACGATCTGGCCGCCCTTGTCGTACGGCGGGACCTTGTAGGCGATCACGTTGCCGCCGTCCATGCGCAGCGGGATGATCGTGTGGTCGACGCCGGCGTCGGCGCGCTGCCCGGTCTGCTTCCCGGTGGCCAGGTCGAAGGCGACGATCTCGTTGGTCCGGCTGTACGACTTGCCGCCGCTGGCCTCGTGCTCCTCCGTCGGGATGTAGAGCCGGTCCTTGCCGACCGCGAGGCCCGTGCAGTTCTCCAGCTCGGTGATGCCGTCGCACTCGGCCGCGAACTGGTCGCCCGGCGCCGAGATGCGGGCGAGCAGCTTGCCGGTCTTGTTGTCGATGGAGAAGAAGTCCGAGATGCCACTGCCGTCACCGGCGGAGTCGCCGACATCGGCGGCCATGACCAGCGGGTCCGTCGACACGACGCTCGCGTACTCGATGCCCTTGGCCATCTTGTACTCCGAGATCACCTTCCCGTCCTTCGGGTCGATGGTCTGGATGTGCAGCTCCCGGGCGTCGTACGAGCCGCACCTGCGCACCGCGACCAGCTTCTCGCCGCCGCCGTAGCCCGCGTCGGAGCAGGCGTCGGCCGTCTTCGGGGACCACAGGACGTTGCCCTTGGCGACGTCCCAGGCGATGCCGCCGTCATTGCCGCCGGCGGCGACGGTGCCGCCGCTGATCGTGACGTTGTTGAAGGACATCGGCTGGTCACCGGCGGTCTTGGTCC
Organism: Streptomyces marokkonensis; assembly: GCF_039539045.1. Classification (NCBI taxonomy): domain Bacteria; kingdom Bacillati; phylum Actinomycetota; class Actinomycetes; order Kitasatosporales; family Streptomycetaceae; genus Streptomyces; species Streptomyces marokkonensis. The sequence continues at coordinate 12,536 of NZ_BAABCQ010000069.1, read as the reverse complement.
ACAGCGTCTTGCCCGCGTCCAGGTCGATGAGCGCGACCTGGGAGCACCCGTGCGAGGTCTTCTCCTTGGTCGGCATGTCGGGCTGGTGGACGACGACCGTCTTGTTGTCGTCGGTGACGTGCCGGGTGGCCGTGCAGACGGGGCCGGGCAGCTTGATCGACCACTTCTTGCTGCCCTTGCCGGGGTCGTAGCCGACGATCTCGGCGATGCCGCTCTTGGCGTACACGCTGTCGGTGAGCCACGAGCCGGAGACGACGACGCTGTCGTCGTCCTCGCTGACCGCGGGCGCGGGGACCTGGAAGAGCACCTTGGAGGCGGGGTCGGCGGGCACCTTCTCCTCGCCGCCGGAGGGCGCGCCGCCCTCGCCGCCCTTCTCGTCCGTGCCGCCCTCGCCGCCCTTGCCGCCGGAGGTCGCGATGTCGTCCTTGCCGTCGTCCTTCCCTTGGGAGCTCGAGTACCAGACACCGCCACCGATGATCAGCGCGATCGCCACGACGGCCGACACGATGATCGCCAGCTGCGCGTTGATCTTCCGCCCGCCGCCCGGGCCGCCGGCCTGGGCCTGCATCGGCACGGTCACCGGCGGATAGGCGTAGCCCGGCTGCCCCGGCTGCCCCGGCTGGCCGTACGGCGGCGTCGGCTGCCCGTAGGGCGCGGGCTGCTGCGGCTGCCCGTACGGGCCGGGCTGCTGACCGGGCTGCTGACCGGGGTAGCCGTACCCGGGCTGGGGCTGCGGCGGAGCCTGCGGGTAGCCGTACCCCGGCTGCGGTCCACCCGCCGGCGGGGTCGGCGGACCCGCGGGCGCCTGCGGGGCCGACGGAGGCGTCTGCGGCGTCTGCGGGTAGCCGTAACCCGGCTCGGGAGCCTTGCCGGGGTGCGGCGCACCGCCCGAGGGCGGGGTCGGCGGCTGCGGCGGCTCGTTCTGCGGCGGGCCGAAGCCTTCCCCCTGCGGGGGCTGGTTGGGTGGTGGGGGCGGCGGCTGGGTCATGACGTGAGTACCTCGGGGAGCGGAGACGACGGGAACGGCCGGACAGGGCGTACGGAGCGTACGAACCGAATGAACCGAACGAACCGAACGAGCGGAATGGAACGAACGGAACGGAAGAAGAAGGTCACTTGCCGAAGGCGAGCATCAACTTCTCCTTCGACTCGTCGTTTCCGGTCAGGCGGGTGGTGGAGATGTAGAACCGCCCGTCGACCCAGTCGATGTCCTTGGAGTAGAAGCTGTTCTCGATCTCCGCGACGCCCTGCGGGTTCTGCAGCAGCTTGGCCGGTTCGTGGCTGTCGCCGCCGGTCGCGATCGACACGATCTGGCCGCCCGCGTCGTAGGACGGCTGCACGTAGGCGATGAGCTGGTCGCCCTCGACCTTCATCGGGATCATCGACTCGTCCACGGGCGACTTCGCGCGCCACTTCTCCTTGCCGGTGGCGAGGTCGATCGCGACGATCTCGTTGGCGCCGGTGGTCGCCTCGGTCGGCAGGTAGAGCGTGCCCGCGGCGACGGCGACGCCCTCACAGCCCTGGAGGTCGCGGTCGAGGATGGCCCAGCCGCACTCGGGGGCGAAGTCCTCGTCGACAGCGACCTGTTCGAGGACCTTGCCCTTGGCAGTGAAGGTGGAGATGTTCCAGACCTTCTTGTCCTCGTTGGTGGCGTAGACGACGAGCGGGTCGACGGAGTAGGCGCGCTCGACCCGCCAGCCCTTCTCGTACTTGTAGGTCCACAGGACCTTGCCGGTCTTCGGGTCGAGGCCCTGCACCTCGTCGTGCTCGTTGTTGCCGCCGGCACCGCAGGAGGCGACCTGGACGATGCTCTTCGGCCCGGTCGCGAACCCGGCGGGGAAGCAGGCGTCGCCGTACCGCTTCTTGTCGTACAGCTTCTTGCCGCTGGTGACGTCGTAGGCGGTGCCGGACTGGGAGCGGCCGACCATCATGATGTCGCCGCTGACGTTCAGCTCGACGGAGAGGGTGGTGTCGAAGAGCTCTCCGTCGTCGACCTCCTCCTTCCAGCCCTTCGCGCCGGTGGCGAGGTCGATCTCCTGCATCTGGTTGCACTTGGCGCGGTCGCTGGAGCCACTCATGTGGACGACGACGATCTTGTCCGCGGCCGTCTTCTGCGGGGTGACCGCGCAGATCTCCTCCGGGAAGGTGATCGGGTCCCAGGCGGGCTTGCCGTCACCGACGCCGTAGGCGAAGACCTGCTTGTACGCCGCCTTCACGGCGGTGTCGCCGGTGACCCACATGCCAGGGGCGTCGGCGCCGGAACCGGGGGCGTCGGGCGCCTCCTTGTACCAGAGCACCTTGGACTCCCCGGCCCGGCGGCCCTCGTTGAGGTCGTCGGGGTCCTCACCGCCGTCGCCGCTGCCGTCACCGGGGTTGACCGGGGCGCCGCCGGAGCCGGAGGGCTTGGGGTCGTCGCTCTTGCCGGCGACGGGCTTCTTGTCCTTGTCGTCACCGCCGGTCGCGGTGACCGCCCACACACTGCCGCCGATGACGAGCAGGGCCGCGACCGCGGCACCGATCGCCAGGGCCGGCTTGCCCTTGAACGGGTTGCGGGAGCCGGAACCGCCGGGCGGCGGGGCGCCGGGCGCGCCCGGGAACTGGTGCTGCGGATAGCCGTAGCCCGGCTGCCCGCCGTAGGGGCCGGGCTGCTGCGGCTGGGCGGCGTACGGGCCGGAGTTGTACGGTCCTGGCTGCTGGCCGTACGGCCCCGGCTGCCCCGGCTGCGGCTGCCCCGGCTGCCCCGGCTGCGGCTGGCCGTACGGCCCCGGCTGCTGCGGATATCCGTACCCCGGCTGCGGCGGCGGACCGGACGGCGGACCCTGCGGGGTCGGCGGGGTCGGGGCCCCGAAGCCTCCCGGCGGTGGATCCTGCGGCGCTCCGAAGCCACCCGGCTGCGGCGGCTGGTTGGGCGGTTGGCTCATCAGCGCGTTCCCCCTTATTACTACTGTTTCTCGCCACGACCCGAGGTACGCGCTGGCCTCGAAGTCGTTGAACGGCAGTCACTCAGACAGTTCTCGGACGGCCTTTCTATCACCCGGGCACGACAGCACACCGGGCCGCGTCCGCCCCTGTACCCAAGGGAGAACCGGCCCGTGATGCCTCTGTTACGCGCCTTCACGTCCCCTGCACGCGGCGTGCGCCCGGTATCCGTACGGTTTCGGCCAGAGTCAGGCGTCCTCCGCCAGTTCGAGCCAGCGCATCTCCAGCTCCTCGCGCTGACCGGCCAGTTCGCGCAGCTCGACGTCGAGCTCGGCCACCTTGGCGAAGTCCGTCGCGTTCTCGGCGATCCGCGCGTGCAGCTTCGTCTCCTTCTCGGAGACCTTGTCCAGCTGCCGCTCGACCTTCTGGAGCTCCTTCTTGGCGGCGCGCACGTCGGCGGCGCTCTTCTCGGGCACCTCCGCGGCCGGCTTCACCGCTGCCGCCGGGGCACTGGCCGCGGCGGCCTCCTCCATCCGCCTGCGGCGCTCCAGGTACTCGTCGATGCCGCGCGGCAGCATCCTCAGCGCGCCGTCGCCGAGCAGGGCGAAGACCCGGTCGGTGGTGCGCTCGACGAAGAACCGGTCGTGGGAGATGACGATCATCGACCCGGGCCAGCCGTCGAGTACGTCCTCCAGCTGGGTCAGGGTCTCGATGTCGAGGTCGTTGGTGGGCTCGTCGAGGAAGAGGACGTTGGGCTCGTCCATGAGGAGGCGGAGCAGCTGGAGCCGCCGCCGCTCACCGCCGGACAGGTCGCCGACCGGCGTCCACTGCTTCTCCTTGCCGAAGCCGAACATCTCGCACAGCTGCCCGGCGGTCATCTCGCGGCCCTTGCCGAGGTCGACGCGCTCGCGGACGCGCTGCACGGCCTCCAGCACCCGCCAGGTCGGGTCGAGTTCGGCGACCTCCTGGGAGAGGTAGGCCAGTTTGACCGTCCTGCCGACCTTGACGTGACCGCCCGCGGGCTGCTCCTCCCCGTCGCTGAACGCGGCGTTCGCGAGGTCCCGCAGCAGGGAGGTCTTGCCGGCGCCGTTGACACCGACGAGGCCGATGCGGTCGCCGGGGCCGAGCTGCCAGGTGACGTGCTTGAGCAGCACCTTGGGACCGGCCTGGACGGTCACGTCCTCCAGGTCGAACACGGTCTTGCCGAGCCGCGACGACGCGAACTTCATCAGCTCGCTGCTGTCCCGGGGCGGCGGCACGTCCGCGATCAGCTCGTTGGCGGCCTCGACGCGGAAGCGGGGCTTGGAGGTGCGGGCGGGGGCGCCGCGCCGCAGCCAGGCCAGCTCCTTGCGGACCAGGTTCTGCCGCTTGGTCTCCTCGGTGGCGGCGATGCGCTCGCGCTCGGCACGGGCGAAGACGTAGTCGGTGTAGCCGCCCTCGTACTCGAAGACGTCACCGCGCTGCACGTCCCACATGCGGGTGCAGACCTGGTCGAGGAACCACCGGTCGTGGGTGACGCAGACGAGCGCGGAGCGGCGCTCGCGCAGGTGCTTGGCGAGCCAGGCGATGCCCTCGACGTCGAGGTGGTTGGTGGGCTCGTCGAGGACGACGAGGTCCTGCTCGTCGATGAGCAGCTTGGCGAGCGCGATCCGGCGCCGCTCGCCGCCGGAGAGCGGGCCGATGACGGTGTCCAGGCCCTGCGGGAAGCCCGGCATGTCGAGCCCCCCGAAGAGTCCCGTCAGCACGTCCCTGATCTTGGCGTTGCCCGCCCACTCGTGGTCGGCGAGGTCGCCGATGACCTCGTGGCGGACGGTGGCCTCGGGGTCGAGGGAGTCGTGCTGGGTGAGGACGCCGAGCCGCAGCCCGCCGGAGTGGGTGACGCGGCCGGTGTCCGGGTCCTCCAGCTTGGCGAGCATCCGGATCATGGTCGTCTTGCCGTCGCCGTTACGGCCTACGACACCGATGCGGTCGCCTTCGGATACGCCGAGGGACACGCCGTCGAGGAGCGCACGGGTGCCGTACACCTTGGTGACGTTCTCGACATTGACCAGGTTGACGGCCATTTCTCTCCTGACTGGGGGACGATCAGCCTTCCAGCGTAGGCCCTTCGGGGGGCGGGGTGACGCGGACGGGGCTCGTCACTCTTTGTGGTGACGCATGTCGGACCGTCCGGCTACGGTGGGGAGCAGGCAGCAGGATCCCCGTCCATGGGAGGAACCATGACCGCCGAGTCCGTAGAGCACCGCCGCCGCCAGCAGTGGCCTGTGCCGCCCGTGGACGGTTACACCGTGGACGACCTGTTCACACTGCCTGATCTCCCGCCGCACACCCAGCTGATCGACGGGAGCCTGGTTTTCGTGAGTCCGCAGCGCGCCTTTCACGCCGACGCGATCGACCTTCTGGTCAGTGGCCTTCGGCAGTTCGTGCCGCCGGGTTTCAGGGTCAAACGAAAGATGACCATCATCCTCGATCAGCACAACGGCCCCGAGCCCGATGTGAGCGTCATCCGAACCGACGCCATCACCGGGCCGGGCCAGACGAGCTATGCGGCGAAGGACGTCCTCCTCGCCATTGAGGTCGTCTCCCCGGATTCGGAATCGCGTGACCGCACGACGAAGCCGCAGAAGTACGCGGCTGCGGGAATCGCGAACTTCTGGCGCGTCGAGCAGGGCGGATCAGGCGGCAGGCCCATCATCCACGTATACGAACTCGATCCGATGACCAACGCCTATGTACACATGGGCATGCACCGTGAACGGATCAAGGTCGACAAGCCCTACTCCATCGACATCGACCTGACCGCCATCGACGAGCTCTGACCCCGACCGAGCCCCCTCAGACCACCGTCGCCCCCGCCACCGCCCCCACCGCCGTACGCACGTCACGGCAGGTACCCGACGCCCGCAGCACCCCGGCGATGTCGGACGCCGACCTCGCGTCGGTGGCGAGGAAGGCCGTCGTCGGTCCCGAGCCCGAGACCAGGGCCGCCAGCGCACCCGCCGCCCGCCCCGCCGCGAGGGTGTCGGACAGCTCGGGGAAGAGCGACAGGGCGGCCGGCTGGAGGTCGTTGGTGACGGCGACGGCGAGTGCGGCGGTGTCGCCCTTGGCGAGAGCGTCGAGCACGGGCTGCGCGGCGACCGGCTCCGGAATGTCCAGCCCCTCTCCCAACCGGTCGAACTCGCGGAAGACGGCCGGGGTGGACAGCCCGCGCGCGGCCAGCGCGAACACCCAGTGGAAGTCGCCGCCGACCTCCAGCGCGGTCAGCCTCTCGCCCCGCCCGGTACCGAGCGCCGCCCCGCCGACCAGGCTGAACGGCACGTCGCTGCCCAGTTCGGCGCAGATCTCGAGCAGCTCGGCGCGGGAGGCGCCGGTGCCCCACAGGGCGTCACAGGCGACCAGCGCGCCCGCGCAGTCGGCGCTGCCGCCCGCCATGCCGCCGGCCACGGGGATGTCCTTGGCGATGTGCAGGTGCACGTCGGGCTCGCGCCCGTACCGCTCGGCGAGGGCGAGGGCGGCGCGGGCCGCGAGGTTGGTCCGGTCGAGGGGGACCTGGTCGGCGTCCGGGCCCTCGCAGGTGACGCGCGGGCCGTCCGGTGAGGGGGTCGCGGTGATCTCGTCGTACAGGGAGACGGCGAGGAAGACGTTGGCCAGGTCGTGGAAACCGTCGGGGCGGGCGGCGCCGACCGCGAGCTGGACGTTGACCTTGGCGGGGACGCGGACCGTCACGCTCACTTGCTCGTCACTCCTCGTGTTCGGCGATACGACGCTCGGCGATACGCGCGAACTCTTCCACGGTCAGTGACTCTCCGCGCGCCTGCGGCGACACCCCCGCGCCGACGAGGGCGGCCTCGGCGGCCGCCGCCGAACCGGCCCACCCCGCGAGGGCGGCCCGCAGGGTCTTGCGGCGCTGGGCGAACGCGGCGTCGACGACGGCGAAGACCTCGCGCCTGGACGCGGTGGTCCTCAGCGGCTCACTGCGCCGGACGAGTGAGACGAGCCCGCTGTCGACGTTGGGCGCGGGCCAGAAGACGTTTCGGCCGATGGAGCCGGCCCGGCGGACCTCCGCGTACCAGTTGGCCTTGACGGACGGCACGCCGTACACCCGCGAGCCGGGCCCGGCGGCGAGCCGGTCGGCGACCTCGGCCTGGACCATGACGAGGGTGCGCTCGATGCTCGGGAAGGTCTCGAGCATGTGCAGGAGGACGGGCACGGCCACGTTGTACGGCAGGTTGGCGACCAGCGCGGTCGGTGCGGGACCCGGCAGCTCCCGCACCTGCATGGCGTCGGAGTGGACCAGCGCGAAACGGCCGGCGCGCTCGGGCATCCGGGCGGCGACGGTGGCGGGCAGGGCGCCGGCGAGGACGTCGTCGATCTCGACGGCGGTGACCCGGTCGGCGGCCTCCAGCAGGGCCAGGGTGAGCGAGCCGAGACCCGGTCCCACCTCGACCACCACGTCGTCGGGGCGTACCTCGGCGGTGCGGACGATACGGCGGACCGTGTTCGCGTCGATCACGAAGTTCTGGCCGCGCTGCTTGGTGGGGCGTACGCCGAGCGCTGCCGCGAGTTCGCGGACGTCGGCGGGACCCAGGAGGGCGTCGGAGGTGGGGCTGCTCACCCCGCAAGGGTAGCCGGGGACGGGCGGGGGACGGCCGGGCCGTGCGCCGGCCGCCGCGGGACCCGGCAGGACGGGGCCGGACACGGCAGGACGGGGCCGGACACGGCAGGACGGGGTCGGACACGGCAGGACGGGACGCCGGGTGCCGGGTTACGGCCCATCGGGCTGCCGGGGCGCCGCCGGTCACTCCTCCACCCGTGCCCCGCAGTGGCGGTGTCGAACTGGTACAGGCCAGGCCCCGCCAGTCCAGGTGGTCGGCGCCCGCACGGATTCCGGCCGGGTACGGGTGCCGACCAGCACGACCTGCGGGAGAGGTTCGCGCACCACCTCCGTGTGCAGGCACGCGGCCCGCCCTTCGTACGGCGGGTCCGCCTCGCACGTCTCGTGCGTCGTCTCGTGCGGAACCGCGTTCTGCTCACGCCGACACGCGCCAGGGGGCCGGATCGGGCTGCCGGATCGGGCCCCCAGAACCTGGCGGAGCGTCCGTCGCTCCACAAAGCGAAGTACATACGCTGCGTGTCGAGCCGCTCCTCAGTAGCCGAAGGCGCGGGCGGTGTTCGCGGCCAGGGCCGTCGCCAGCGTGTCCTCGTCCACGCCCCGCACATCGGCCATGGCACGCACCGTGACCGGCACCAGGTAGGGCGCGTTGGGCCGCCCCCGGTAGGGCACCGGCGTCAGGAACGGCGCGTCGGTCTCCACCAGGACCAGCTCCGGCGGGGCCACGACGAGAGCGTCGCGCAGGTTCTGGGCGTTCTTGAAGGTGACGTTGCCGGCGAACGACATGTAGTACCCGGCGCGGGCGCAGATCTCGGCCATCTCCGCGTCGCCCGAGTAGCAGTGGAAGACGGTGCGCTCGGGGGCGCCCTCCTCCTTGAGGACGCGCAGGACGTCGGTGTGGGCGTCGCGGTCGTGGATGACCAGGGTCTTGCCGTGCCGCTTGGCGATCTCGATGTGGGCGCGGAAGGACCTCTCCTGGGCCGCCTTGCCCTCGGGGCCGGTGCGGAAGTGGTCGAGGCCCGTCTCTCCGACGCCCTTGACCTGGGGGAGCGCGGCCAGCCGGTCGATCTCGGCGAGGGCGTCGTCGAGCGCCTCGTCCCCGCCGGGCTCGCGCGCCCCCTGCCTCGACCAGCCGTCGGGGTCCCCGTGCACGATTCGCGGCGCCTCGTTCGGGTGCAGGGCGACGGTGGCGTGCACGGCGTCGTACGTCGCCGCCGTCTCGGCCGCCCAGCGTGAGCCCGCGAGGTCGCAGCCGACCTGGACGACCGTCATGACACCGACCGACGCGGCCTTGGCGAGGCCCTCCTCCACCGTGTCCGACTGCATGTCGAGGTGGGTGTGCGAGTCGGCGACCGGCACCCGGAGGGGTTCGGGGAGCGGAGGCGCGTCGTTCTTGTCGGACCGGCCCGGGACGGCATTCGAAGGCATGCCCCGATCCTACGAAAGGTCATGCGGGCCCCGGCGGGGTCAGCTCGCCCGGCGGTGGAGGTGGAGGGCGTGCAGGAGGTCGGCGAGGTGCCAGTGCCGGCGCTCCACCGAGGGCGCCGGCACGGCGTCCGGCACCACCGGAACCTCCAGCGGTCCGGCCGGCGGCACCCGGTGCCGCTGTCCGGCCCCGGTACCGCGTATCGAGGCGACCCGCCCCGGCCGCATGATCCGTACGACGTGGTTGTCGCAGTTGGCGCAGGTCGGCCGGGTCAGCGGGGAGGGCACGACGCGGCCGTCCGCGACGTAGAGCACGAACTCGTGGCCGTCACCGGCCTTGTGGTGCTCGATCTCGAAGGACTGCTCCCAACCGCTGCCGCAGCGCATGCAGGCGAAGGAGTACGACTCGTGGACGACGGCGGTGGCACCGGCGCGCAGTCCGGTCCGCGCCGCGTTCTCACTCGTGCTCATCCCGGCTCCCTCGGTCGCTGGCCGTTCCTCGTGCTCCTTCCTCCAGTGGACTCCTCCAGCGGCGGGAGCGCACGGGATCTGCCGAGTGTTTGAGCCGATTTGGGGTGCCCTTGACGGAGCGGCCACGGAGGTCAGGAACGAGTCAAGAGCGGCCGGATCAGGCCCCCGCGTTCTTCGCCGCCACCACCGCGTCGAACACCTCACGCTTGGGCACGCCCACCTGCGCGGCCACCGCGGCGATCGCCTCCTTGCGCCGCTCCCCGGCGTCCTCGCGCACCCGCACCCTGCGCACCAGTTCCTCGGCGCCGAACTCCTCGGGCCCCTTTTCCGGGGCGCCCTCGACGACGACGGTGATCTCGCCGCGCACCCCCTCGGCGGCCCACTCGGCGAGTTCCCGGAGGGGACCGCGCCTGACCTCCTCGTAGGTCTTGGTCAGTTCCCGGCAGACGGCTGCCCGCCGGTCGGTGCCGAAGACCTCGGCCATGGCGGCCAGGGTGTCGTCGAGGCGGTGCGGGGCCTCGAAGTAGACGAGGGTCCGGCGTTCCCCGGCGACCTCGCGCAACCGCGAGAGCCGCTCGCCGGCCTTGCGCGGCAGGAAGCCCTCGAAGCAGAACCGGTCGACCGGCAGTCCGGACAGGGCGAGCGCGGTGAGTACGGCGGACGGGCCGGGCACGGCGGTGACCCGGACGTCCCGTTCGACGGCGGCGGCGACCAGCCGGTAGCCGGGGTCGGACACCGAGGGCATGCCGGCGTCGGTCACGAGCAGCACCCGCGCGCCGCCCGCCAGCTCCTCGACCAGCTCGGGCGTACGGGCGGACTCGTTGCCCTCGAAGTACGACACGACACGCCCCTTGGGTGTGACGCCGAGCGCCTGGGTGAGCCGGCGCAGCCGCCGGGTGTCCTCGGCGGCGACGACGTCCGCGCCGGCCAGTTCCTCGGCGAGTCGCGGCGGGGCGTCCCGGACGTCGCCGATGGGGGTGCCCGCGAGTACAAGGGTTCCAGTCACGCCCCCATCCTCCCAGGAGCGGACGGACATCCTCCCAGGAGCGGACGGACATCCTTCAAAGCGCGGGCGGAGATCGCCGAGGTGCGGGGCGGAGATCGCCCGAGGCGCGCGGGCGCAGATCGCCCGAGGTGCGGGCGGACGTCCTCGCGGAGGCGGACGGACGAGGACGCGTCCGACCGGTCCGGGGCATGCGCGGGACGTGCACAGTACGGTTCCCTACGATGGCGCGGTGACCAGTACCGCGTCCTCCACGGACACCCGGCAGGACCAGGCCCCGCCCGACCAGCGGCCCACCTGGCAGCAGCGGCTGCGCCGCTTCGGCTACACGGCACCGCCCGCGGCCGACGACGTCCGCGACCGGCTGGTGCCGCCGTACACGCGCCCCGGCCCGCGCCTGTGGGCCTTCCTCGGCCTGTCCAAGACGCCGGCCGACCGGATCGTGCGCTGGTCGGCCTGGGGCGGACCGCTGCTCGTGGCGTTGCTGGCGGGCGTGCTGCGGTTCTGGAACCTGGGCAGCCCGAAGGCGGTGATATTCGACGAGACGTACTACGCCAAGGACGCCTGGGCGCTGGTCCACCGCGGTTTCGAGGTCAACTGGGAGAAGAACGCCAACGACCTGATCCTGAACTCGGGCGGCGACGTCCCGATCCCGACGGACGCTGCGTACGTCGTGCATCCGCCGGTGGGCAAGTACGTCATCGGGCTGGGCGAGCTGCTGTTCGGGTTCGACCCGTTCGGCTGGCGGTTCATGACGGCGCTGCTCGGCACGCTGTCGGTGCTGCTGCTGTGCCGGATCGGCCGCCGGCTGTTCCGCTCGACCTTCCTCGGCTGCCTGGCGGGCGCGCTGATGGCGGTGGACGGCCTGCACTTCGTGATGAGCCGCACCGCGCTGCTGGACAGCGTGCTGATGTTCTTCGTGCTGGCGGCCTTCGGCTGCCTGGTCGCCGACCGCGACTGGGCCCGCCGGAAGATCGCCGCCGCGCTGCCGGTGGACGCCGACGGCCGGGTCCGTCCGGACGCACACCTCGCCGAGACGTTCCGCTTCGGGTGGCGGCCGTGGCGGCTCGCGGCGGGGCTGATGCTGGGCCTGGCCGCGGCCACCAAGTGGAACGGCCTGTACATCATGGCGGCCTTCTGCGTGATGGCCGTGCTGTGGGACGTCGGCACCCGCCGGGTCGCGGGCGCGCACCGGCCGCGTCGGGCGGTGCTGCGGTACGACCTGGGCTGGGCGTTCCTGTCGACGGTCCCGGTCGCGCTCGTCACGTACGTCCTGTCCTGGCTGGGCTGGATCTTCTCCTCCGCCGACGGCACGGGCGGCTACTACCGCGACTGGGCGGCGACCGACGGCAAGGACAGTTCCTGGTCGTGGCTCTTCCCGGACTGGTGGCGCAGCCTGTGGCACTACGAGTCGCAGGTCCTCGAGTTCCACACCCACCTCACGTCGCCGCACACCTACGAGTCGAACCCGTGGAGCTGGATCGTCCTGGGCCGTCCGGTCTCCTACTTCTACGAGTCGCCGGCGGCCGGTTCGGACGGCTGCCCGGCCGACGCGGGTGAGAAGTGCGCCCGCGAGGTGCTGGCGCTCGGCACGCCGCTGCTGTGGTGGGTGGGCGTCTTCGCGCTGCTGTACGTGCTGTGGCGCTGGGTCTTCCGCCGCGACTGGCGCGCGGGTGCCATCGCCTGCGGCGTCGTGGCCGGCTATCTGCCCTGGTTCTTCTACCAGGAGCGCACGATCTTCCTCTTCTACGCCGTCGTCTTCCTGCCGTTCCTGTGCCTGGCGGTGGCGATGCTGCTGGGGGCGATCGCGGGCCGGCCGGGCTGCGGGGACACCCGGCGGGTCGCGGGGGCGACGGCGGCGGGCGTGCTGGTGCTGCTGATCGCGTGGAACTTCATCTACTTCTGGCCGATCTACACCGGCACCCCGATCCCGATGAGCGACTGGCGGTCGCGGATGTGGCTGGACACCTGGGTCTGACGGGCCCGACCATGCCCAACCGCCCCGGACCGGTTCCGTCGGGCGCCGGCCTGCTGCCCTGTCGGCGTCCCGTCGGACGTCCGCCGTGCTAACAATTGCGTCACCACCGCATCTCCCGCCCCCTGCCC
>NZ_BAABCQ010000068.1:0-37529 GCF_039539045.1 Streptomyces marokkonensis | reverse complement strand
GGCGGCAATTTCATTGGGCCGTTTCTTGTCGAGTGAGGTGTCGAGTGCTTCCCTGTTTGCGTATGCGCGAGGGTTGCCCAATAGTTTGGCGGCTTGATGATATTCCCAGAATGTCCCGGGCACCAAGAGCAGGGTCGCGCATGCCCGGCGAAGTCCCGCGAGCCGGATGACGGGTTTGGGCAGCCGGGGCAACATCCGCATGGTCCAGGCTGGCCACAGCATCGCTGGCAGCCTCGACGCTCGACGCTGTACGTCTTCGTCGGTGAGGGTTGGCCAGGCCGGTGCGGCCGTGGCGGCGCCGTAACGTAGCCGTGCAATCCAGGTCAGTTCCTCGGCCACCACAGCCAAGGCGCGAGAGGTCACCTTGGGTCCGGCTGGTGCCCAGTTGGCGAGCCAGGGCGTCGGATGCGCACCGTGGCGCCGCAAGCGGTCAGTGCTCATCAGCCAGGAGAGAACAGCATCGCTGTCGTCCCGTTCTCGGTGCAGCGCGACGCTGGCGATGGCCGTGCCGACGGCGGCGTTGTGGGAGTCGCTTCCGCCGTGGTGATACTGCGCTTCAGGCAGGCCGCCGCCGCACTCTGCGAGTACTGTGTGGACCACGGCTGGAGCCGAGTCCAACGAACTGCGCAGACTGAGCAGGGCCGAGTGGGCAAGCATCGCCAGCTCACGGCCGCGCTGCGCGGCCACTTCGCGGGGGGCCCCGGACCGCAGGACCTCCGAGTTGATCTCCTCCTGGGCCGTCATCACCAGGGAGCCCTTGGGGAGTAGGGGGGTGGCAGCGTGCGGGAGGAAGAAGCCGCAGCGGACGGCATGAGAGCTCCCTGTGCCGTAGACGCAGACCCCCAAGGGTGTATCCCGCAGACTCCGACGCCCATGAACCATGGGTAGCTGCCCGCACTCGGGGCAGCGGTCGAGCAAGAGCGTTCCATGCCGGGTGCAGGCGAACGACCAGGGCAGCCGCCATGAGATCTGCCAGCGCCCTGCAGATTCGCCGAGGCAACCAGGGCACCAGCGGGTGGTGTTGCCGGTGTGCCGCCAGTTCGGTGGCCGGATGAGACGGCGCGTCGGACGGTCGATGGACACGGCCACTCCGTCCCAAGGCTCAAGCGTCATCGCCATGAGCCCCTCCGGGGCGAGCCCTGTGCGCTCGGACAGCACATGCCGTTCGCGCTCGGTCAAACAGCGAACCATGTGGTTGGAGCGAGTTCCGTGCAGGCCGACGAAACTGAGGAACTGTGAGACGTTCGTCCGTAGGCGACGGGAGTACGCCGCTAGCCAGCTGTCGAGGGCTTCACCCTCAACCGGGGGCACCCAGAGTGGGATTCGCTCGTCGGTCCATTCCGTCATGCCGTCTTCCTACCGGGTTTCGGAGACTGTCCCGGACGGCTGGTCAGCAAGCCGGCCTTCATCGCGGCTTCGAGTTCTTTGCGGCTCTCCTCCGCGGCCACGTCGTTCTTCACCTGGTCCATAAGGTCCTTATCGAGGCGCTCGTGGCCACTGCGGATTGCGCGCAGACAGCCGCGGTTGATCAGGGCCATCAGGGAAGCGAAGTGTCCCGTGGAGCGGGCGTAGAGATAGTCGGAAAGGTCCCGGGCGAGCATCCCAGGGTACTTCTCCGCCAGAATGAGCTTCTTCTCAATCGTCTTCAACAGGACTTGCCACTGCTGGCGCCCCTCCTCATCATCGATCTGAAAAGGGAGCAAAGTCAGTGGGGTGGTGCGGCGCCCGAACTGGGCGAGTTCGTTCTTCTTTCCGGAGAAGCCCTCGCTGAGGATGCCGCGTTGCTGGACCCCGACGCCGACATAGACCAAGGTGACGGGGAAGACGTTGGCCAGGTACTTCAACTGGTTGGACATGCGAACCGAATTCGTATTCGCTCCGGCCAGGAAGTGAATGTCGTCAATAATGAACACGGCGGTTCGCATGGACAGCACCGCATCCACTGCCCGCTCGGCCAGAGTATCGGCGTCACCGGTGACCGGTAGTCCGTAAAAGCGGCAGATCGCGGCGTTCAGACCCCGGATCTGCGTGTTCCCGCTCAGCGCAATGTAGATGACGGGGACCCTGCGGTCTCCGCTCGGGGCGGTCTCTCCGCGCAAGGTGATCTTTTCACGGAACAGCTTCCGGCCGTAGGCGCGGACCGCGGTGCTCTTTCCGAGTCCGGGATAGGCGTCCAGCAGCGCTGCCGGCTTCGTCTTGTCCCCGTCCTGCCGGTTTGACTCGACGATCTCATTCAACTCTTCATGGAGATCGAGGAGTTGGGGTGTATCGATCGGGCCAATGTTGGCATGCCAGACTGCCCGGTTGTCGTTGTATATCAGGAGCGCGCGCGGCGACAGGTCGGCCAGCTGGGCTCTGGTGTGCTGTTCCGGTCGGATCCGGTCCGGCCCGTTCACCTCTTGCAGCCAGCCCGACAGGCGGGTGGGGCTGTACTGGCGGTCATCGCCCTCAAACGGCTCGATGCCGTCCTGCGCGTTCAACGGCTGTCCCAGACATCGGCGTAGTACTCATCCTCATCGAGCAGAACATCGGTTTCCTCGTCTGCCGGGACCGCCTCGCACTCCTCGTCCTCGTCATCGTCCCCAGCCAGGTCCTCATCCGCAGGTGTGACCACCTGCAAATCCGGTGCTGTCCCCTGGCCCGTTCCTGTGTCCGGCGAGCTGAGCGCTGCCAGACGGCGCACGGAGGGAAGCTCGGCGATCTCGCTGACTTCGAGGTCGCTTTCGCCGACCAGCCGCAGACGGTCCTGCGACAAGCGCACCGCCATGCGCCGCTCCGTCCGGTCCTCGGTCAGCCCGGCGCCCCACCGTTCCAGCAACTCGATCAGGGCGCGCTTGGTGTCCGGGAAACGATGCGTCTTGGCCGCGATTCGGCGCGCGTACTTCAACGCCTCCAGGCTGGCCGGCCCGTGCAGAGCCGGGGCATGTTCCCAGTCCAGGGTGTGCCATAGGTGTGGCTGCTTCGGATCCTGGAAGTAGATCTTCCTGATGTCGGCGCGGTCCACCGCGACCGGCCACCTGCCGGCCCGTTCCCCGCGATGCGGGCTGATCTGATTGCGGTAGTCGTCGAGCCCGTCCCCGTTATAGCGGAGCCCGTTGATCTCCACCCCGTAGTGGTGGATGGGGCACCACTCCTCTTCCAGGAATTCGAACGCGAGGCCCGGCCTGGACGGGATGCGCAAGGGTCCCGCCCGGTTCACGCCGTGCTCGAACATCTCCAACGGGCTCAGCTTCAGTCCCGGGACCTCCGGGATAGTCAGCCCCCGGTGGTGCCGCCTGTGATAGATCAAAGTGATCCATTCGCGGATGATCGCCTCAAGCTCGTCCAGGAAGAAGTACGCCTCGTTCTCGACGTTCTCGCCCCGGCTGTGCACGTCCGGCCCCTTGTAGCCCGGCAGAGCCGCCAGCAGCCCCTGGTTCAATGTCTTGAACCACCGTTCCACCGGCTTGTCCGTCGGCGTGTAGGGACGAGCCGGCTGCAGGGATATGTCGAGCTTCGCGCTGACGCTCGCGATGTGGTTCGAGACGTAGATCTTGCCGTGGTCATAGATGATCGTCTCCGCAGCAACAGGCGGCAGCAGCGGCTGCCCGTCCGCGTCCACCAGCTTCTCCGCGTCGAACACCACGGTGGAGGGAACTCCGCAGTACGGGAACGGCTCACCCGTGTCGCCGGATACCTCCCGCGGACGAATCGTCTCGAACAAGACGCCCGCCACGTCGGTCGACTTCGTCGATACCGGCGTCAGCCGCAGCCCGGTGATCACCTTGCTGTAGAGGTCCATCGCGACAGTGAGCTCGCACTGCACCCACCGGCAGGTCACCGGCTCCATCGCGAAAACGTCCAGGCTGTTGGTGTCCAGCACGACGTACTCACCCGGCCGCGTCGCCCGCAGCCTGCCGAAGACCCCCTGAGGACGGTTCGCGATGGACCGCTTTCCCTTTGTGCTGCCATCGAAC
The DNA here is from genome assembly GCF_039539045.1 of Streptomyces marokkonensis. Classification (NCBI taxonomy): domain Bacteria; kingdom Bacillati; phylum Actinomycetota; class Actinomycetes; order Kitasatosporales; family Streptomycetaceae; genus Streptomyces; species Streptomyces marokkonensis. Next base: position 33,573 of record NZ_BAABCQ010000068.1, on the reverse strand, counting down.
GCGTTCGTCCCCCGGCTGAGCTCCTTCAGCAGCGCATATCCCTTTGTCTGCTTTGGGATGCTCACCACACCGGGGCCGTACTCCTTGACCACACGCTCTTCGATTTCAATCAGCACCAGACCACGAACTGGCCGGCTGGACTTCTCAAGCCTCTTGATCACTGAGCGTGCCATCTCCAACCAGCGCGGATCCACTCGGTCCAGCACGCTCGTGGGCTGGCGCTTGCTCACCAGGCCTGCCGGCCCCGACTCCTCCACCAGTGCCACCCACCGGCGCACCGTGGTCACGCTGACGCCGAGTTCCGCAGCCTTTGCCTCGTACCGGTGCATCAAGGGCACTCCCGGCGCGTAATCAGGCCGCGGTTCGCCCTGCAATGCCATCTCAGCAGAGCCCAACTGGTAGCCGGACCGCACCTCCTGGACGTGCCGGAACCGGGTGGTGAGCGCATCGTCCTCCGCGGTGCTGAGATCACCCAGCGTCGCTGCGACCGCCAGATGTGCAGGCGGAGTTTCCACAAGGAACTCGGTGGAGGGATGCGCCATCAGCACCGACAGGTCGATCTGCCGCCACGTCGGACGGCCTTCCGCCGAGATCTGCTGCAAGAGAATGCGGCGGCCTTCGATCTCCGCGATGGTGAACTGCTCGCCGTCGTAAGTCAGCGGCAGGCCTGTCCGGAGCGGTGTGGTCCAGGTGTTCACGCGGACCTCCGCAGGATCCAGTCGCCACTGAGCGGACGGGACAGATCGGTGGCCAGCCGCCCTGACCACACCAGAGCCAGCAATGGTGGCCGTGCCTCGTAGTCTGGGCGCCCGGCGGCCAGACGGCGCTCAGCGTCCGCAAGCTGGTCCCCGTCCCGAACCGTCTGCCAAGCCCGCTCGATGTCAGCCTCGGGGACCACCCCAGGACGGCGGTATGCCGCCAGGAAGCGGACGTTCTCCAAGAGCACACGATCCGCCCCGGACCAGATCTCGTAGTCCCAGCCATGCCGCTCGATCAGTTCCCCTGGCCAGGCCAGAGCCTCCACGATCTTCGGGTCGGCGAGCCGATCGGCTGGTTTGACGTTGACCACGCGTACGGTCCCCGACGCCATGACCAGCAGGAAATCCGGAACATGGCGACGAACGCGATCTCCGACCCGGGCCGTCAGATGACATGGCTGAGCGTAGATTCCACGTACCGCAGGATCCATGTCCGCCAGGAGCAGCCGGGCTAACTCCAGCCGGCTTTCGTAGACGACGGGCCCAGCCATTGTCGTCGATGCGTATCGTCCCGAGTGGTGCGTCTGACCATGGACGGAGCGAAAACTCCGCCACGGCACCGACCAGGTGAAGTCCGCCAAACGCAGATCCCTGAAGGGGATCTTGCGTACCGACGTGTCGTCATACCGGATCGATGCCGTGGCCGGCGCACTCTTCTTGCCGGATCGCTCTGGACCCCGAACAACCATAGGAGCGACCGTAGTTACTGACCGCAGTCAGTGCCCACGGAATGGTGAAAGTGCCCAATCACTGTCCATATTGCATGGACAGTGTCCATCAAAATGCGGAACCTACACTCGGGGGTCAGACCGCCGGGGCCGGGTAGGTCGGGTACTCCACTCCGGAGACGTGCTGCACGACGCGCACGACCTGGCAGGAGTAGCCGAACTCGTTGTCGTACCACAGGTAGAGGATCGCGTTGTCGCCCTCGACCTTCAGCGCGCCGGCGTCGACGATCGAGGCGTGGCGCGAGCCGATGAAGTCGCTGGAGACCGCGTCGGGGGCGCTGATGAAGTCGATCTGGCGCTTGAGCGGCGACGTCAGCGACACGTCGCGCAGGTGGTCGAGGACCTCCTCGCGCGTGGCCTCGCGGGCCAGCTGGAGGTTGAGGATCGCGATCGACACGTCCGGCACCGGCACACGGATCGAGCTGCCGGTGATCTTCGCCTTGAGCTCCGGGAGGGCCTTGGCGACGGCGGAGGCGGCACCGGTCTCGGTGATGACCATGTTCAGCGGCGCCGAACGGCCACGCCGGTCCGACTTGTGGTAGTTGTCCAGCAGGTTCTGGTCGTTGGTGAACGAGTGGACCGTCTCCACATGGCCGCGCAGCACGCCGTACTCGTCGGCCATCGCCTTCAGCGGCGGGACGATCGCGTTCGTGGTGCACGAGGCGCAGGACAGGATCCGCTCGTCCGGCTTGATGGTGTCGTGGTTGACGCCGTGGACGATGTTGGGGACGTCGCCCTTGCCGGGCGCGGTCAGGACCACCTTGTCGATGCCCGGGCGCAGGTGCTCCGACAGGCCTTCGCGGTCACGCCACTTGCCGGTGTTGTCGATGAGGATGGCGTTCTTGATGCCGTACGCCGTGTAGTCGACCTGCGACGGGTCGTCGGCGTAGATCACCTTGATCGCGTTGCCGTTGGCGAGGATCGTGCTGTTGTCCTCGTCGACGGTGATGGTGCCCTGGAACTGGCCGTGCACGGAGTCGCGGCGCAGCAGCGAGGCACGCTTCACGATGTCTTCGGCGGCCCGCTCGCCACCGCCCCGGACCACGATGGCGCGCAGCCTGAGGCCGTTGCCCGAGCCGGCCTTCTCGATGAGCAGGCGGGCGACGAGCCGGCCGATGCGGCCGAAGCCGTACAGGACGACGTCGCGCCCCTCGCGCCGGTCGATCTTGTTGGCACCCGTGGCCCCGGCGACGGCGTCGGCGGTGAACTCCTCCACCGTCAGCCCGCGGTCGTCGCTCCTGTAGGTCGCGGCGAGCATGCCGATGTCGATCTGGGAGGGACCGAGGTCGAGCGTGGTGAGGGCCCGCAGGAAGGGCATCGTCTCGGTGACCGACAGCTCCGCGCCGGCGATCTGGCGGGCGAAGCGGTGGGTCTTGAGGATGCTGACCACAGACTTGTTCACCAGGGAACGGCTGTGCAGCAGGATCGTGACGTCCTGCTCCCGGTGCAGCTTCCCGATCATCGGGATCATCGATTCCGCGATCTCTTCGCGGTTCTTCCAGTTGGTGAACGAGTCGTCGTTGGCAGTCACGTCTCTATCTTTCGAGCTAGGCGGCGCTCATATGCTAACCCGACCGCCCTTCTGATCGATCAAGTGGGCCCTTGGGTGATCAGATGAGTGTCAGTAGGATCGTGTCCATGCACTCGACCCGGGTCTCCTGGCACGTGAACGCCCCGCGATCCGCCGTGTACCGCGCGCTGCTGGACGCGGACGTCGTCGCGGCGTGGCGGGCCCCGGACGACATGACCGCACAGGTGCACACGTTCGACGCCCGCGAGGGTGGCACTTTCCGCGTCTCGCTCACCTACGAGGCGCCGACGGAGGTCGGCAAGTCGGGCGCGCACACCGACACCTACCACGGGCATTTCGCGCGGCTCGTGCCCGACCAGGAGGTCGTGGAGGTGCTCGAGTTCGAGTCGGCCGACGCCGCCTTCGACGGCTTGATGACGATGACCACCACGCTCGCCGACGCGGACGGCGGCACGGAGATCGTCGTCATTCACGACGGGCTCCCGGACGCCGTGCCGGCCGCGGACAACGAGACGGGCACGCGCATGTCCCTGGCCAAACTGGCCGCACTCGTGGAGGTCGACGGGCGCCCCGCCTGAGAGCGCGCCGACCCGCCGGCTCAGCGCGCTCCGTCCCACGTGTGGGCGACGTCCACCACGACACGGCCGTCCAACGCCAGCACCCGGAAGGGCAGCCGGGTGCGGACGCCGAGCCCGATCTGTGTCTCACCCTCGAAGCTGCCGGCGAACCGGGCGTCCTCGAAGGAGCGGTAGCCGGTCAGGTCGACACCCGGCAGGGGCCGCCCGGCCCGGCCGGGATAGGTGGCGTCGCCGGTCTCCGGCCGGTAGCCGGGTGCGGCGATCCTGACCTCCAGGACGGCCCCGCCGCCCACCGCGATCGGGCGGCCCGATCCGTCCTGGTGCAGTCGGTCGACGTACCGGACGAAGTAGCCGAGACGGCCGGCGCTCGCACCGGGCACGTCGACGACCATGCGGTCGAAGCACGCGTGGCGACCGGTCCGGACGTCCTTCACCGGCGTCGTCGTCCCCGCGACGCGGGACTTGTCGTGACTGCCCCAGTGGATGGCGCACGCCGTGCTGTGCGCGGTGTTGTCGCGCACGGTGCTCCGCGCGTCGGTGACCGGGGCCGCGTCGGCCGCGACCGTGGCCGTCCCCAGGGCGGTGCCCGCGAGCACGACCGCCACCCATGCCGCTCTGCTTCGTCGCATTGCGTCCCCCGAGGGGTGTGCTTGTTCCGTTATTGGATGAGACGAGCCGATTGACCGGAAGGTTGCGGTGCGGCGGCGGCTTTGGCTCCTCCGGTGAAGCGCGCGTGGTGTTTCGGGGAGGGTGTGCGCGTCGGTCGTACGCCCCCCCGGCTCCGGCCGGCGCGGCACGGGGGCGGGATGCGAGGTTCCGGGCGCTTCCCGGGCGTCAGCGGTCCCGGTCCAGTTCCTCCTCCACGGGCGGCTTCGGCACCTCGCGCAGATGCTGCGACTGGCCCGGCTTGCCGCCGGCACGGGCCTGTTCGGCGCGCTGCGCCGGAGAGGTGTCGAGGTCGGAGGCGGGGTCCACGCGCACCGACCTCGCCACCTCCTCGCGATTGGCGTAGCTCTCGGGCGGAATGCCGCGCAGTGCGGCGACGGCGTCCTGCGAGGCGCCCGCCTCGCGCGCCGCCCGGATCAGGTCGTCCTTGCCCGCCGGGAAGTCGACGTCCTTGATGGCGTCGACCACCTCTCGGGCGCTGGTGGTGTGGGACATGAGCACTTCTCCCAGTCGGTGGCTCGACTCCCGGAGCCTTTCGGGACCTCCGTGGTCTTCGGGGGCCTCCCGGGTAACCGCATGAGCCCCAGTACTCACATTCCCGGCATACTTCGTGTATCAGGGCTCCCGCTGTCGAATCCGTCCGAATCTTTTCGCGAAAGCACCGTACGCCGAACAGGATTGCGCCCCGGGTGATCGGGTACGCGAGCCTGGACCGCCCCCGTGCCGACCATCGGGGCGGGCCCCACCACCGCCGCTACCAGGGATCTGCCATGGAAACACCCGCGAACGAAAACTCCGTCTCGCCAGCCCATCGCGCGCTGGACGCACTTGCCGAGAACACCGAGGACACGGCGGCACTCGACACGCTCGCGAGCAGTGACGTCCTCGTCCCGGTGCCCGACGACGCGAACGACCAGGACGCGGCCGACCCCGGGATGCTGGCACTGCCGGTACTGGAACAACAGGGCGGCCGTCAGGTGGTGCCGGTGTTCACGTCGGAACTGGAGATGGCCGATCTGCTGCCGTACGTCTCCCGCTACCGCATGGTGCCGCTGGGCGCCCTCGCCGCGCAGTGGCCGGCCGACGACCTGTCGCTGTCCATCGACGCGGGCTCGGAGCACCGCCTCACGCTCACATCGGACGGCGTGCGCACCCTGCTGGCCCGCTAGGGGGTGCGCTGTCAGGGGCGGTCTCGTCGTCGCCGAGCATGCGGGCCAGCACGGCCCGCTGCAGCGGCAGTACCTCGGCGTGCAGGTGGCGGCCCCCGCGGGTCAGGGCGACGTACACCCCGCGGCGGTCCTCCGCACACATCGTGCGCTCCACCAGCCCGTCCTTCTCCAGCCGGGCGATGAGCCGGGACAGGGCGCTCTGGCTCAGATGGACCCGGCCGACCATGTTCTGCACCCGGCACTGGGCGCCCTCCTCGGGCCCCTCGGTCACGAGGAGGTCGAGCACCTCGAAGTCGCTGGCGCCCAGGCCGTACGGGTGCAGCGCGCGGTCGATCTCGCACATCGTGCGCGCGTGGACCGAGAGGATCTCCCGCCACCGTTCCTCGAGCCGCGCACCGGCCGTCATGACTGCCATACGTGCACGGTAACACCGAACAATCGTTCGTTGTCCGTGCAACCAGTGCGTGCGCATGGTACGGCGGCGCGGGGCTCGCTCAGGCGGAGTCCCGCTTCACCAGTTCCGTCGGCAGGATCACCGTCGCCGGGTCCTCCCCGCCGATCCGGGCCAGCAGCACCCGCACCATCTCGGTGCTGATCCGGTCCCAGGGCTGCCGGATGGTGGTCAGCTCGGGACTGGCGGCGACCGCCGCGGGGGAGTCGTCGAAACCGCCCACGGCCACGTCCTCGGGCACCCGCCGCCCCGCCCGCTGCAGCGCCGCGAGCACCCCCTGCGCCATCAGGTCGGACGCCACGAACACCGCGTCCACGTCCGGTGCCTGCGCCATCAGCCGCTCCGCCGCCACCTCGCCACTGGCCCGGCTGTAGTCGCCCGGGACGACGAGCCGCTCGTCGACGTCGATACCCGCCTCGTCGAGCACCTCCTCGTAGCCTGCCAGGCGCTCCACACCGCCCGGGGTGTCGAGCGGACCGGTGACCACGCCCACCCGCCGCCGCCCCAGCGACAGCAGATGACGGACCATGTCCCGGGCGCCGTCCCGGTCGTCGGCGGCCACGTAACTCACCTTCGAGCCCAGCCCGATCGGCTTGCCGCACGCGACCAGCGGCACCCCCGCCGCGCGCAGTTCCTCGGCGACCGGGTCCCCGGAGTGACTGGACACCAGCAGAACTCCGTCGACGTGACCGGCGGTGATGTACCGCGTGATGCGCCGCCGTTCGTCCTTGGTCCCGGCCAGCATCAGCAGCAGCGGGACATCGTGCGCGGCCAGCGCCTGCGTGCAGCCGCGCAACAGGACGTTGAAGTTGGGGTCCTCGAAGAACCGCTCCTGAGGCTCGGTGAGCAGGAACCCCACCGAGTCCGAACGCCCGGTGATCAGCGACCGGGCGTGCCGGTTGACGACGTAACCCGTCTTGCGGATGGCCGCGTTGACGGCCTCCTGCGCGGCCGGACTGACGTAGTGCCCGCCGTTGAGCACCCGTGACACCGTGCCCCGCGACACTCCCGCCTCGCGCGCCACGTCGTGGATCGTGGGCGGTCGGCGCCGGCCCCCCGTGTTGCTCATGGTCATGACTTTACGGCCCCGGAGAGCAGGTCGAGGCTCCAGAACCGCTGGACGACGAGGAAGAGGACGACCAGCGGAAGCACCGCGAGGAAGGCACCGGTGATCACCAGCGTGTAGAGCGCCGGCGTGTTCGCGCCCTGCTCCAGCAGCGTGTAGAGACCCAGCGTGATCGGGAACTTCTCGTCGTCGCTCAGCATGATGTACGGCAGCAGGAAATTGTTCCACACGGCCACGAACTGGAACAGGAAGACCGTCACCAGCCCGGGCACCATCATCGGCAGCGCGACCCGGGTGAAGATCCGCCACTCGCTCGCCCCGTCCATCCGCCCGGCCTCCACCACGTCGGCGGGCACCGCCGCCGAGGCGTAGATGCGCGCCAGGTAGACACCGTAGGGGGAGAGGATCTGGGGCAGCAGCACGGCCAGGTACGAGTCCGTCAGGTTCGCCTCGGCCAGCAGCAGGTACTGGGGGACGGCGAGGATCACCGGGGGCATCAGTACGCCCGCCAGCAGCACGTTGAACAGCGTCTCCCGGCCGCGGAAGCGGTAGGTCGCCAGGGCGTAGCCGCTGAGCGCCGACACGGCGGTGGACAGCAGGGCGCCGAGTCCGGCGTAGAGGGCCGAGTTGGCCATCCACTGCCAGTAGACGCCGTCCCGGTAGGTGCTCAGGTCGCTGACGTTGTCGGTGAAGCCCGTGCCCGGCAGGAAGGTGAAGGTGGAGAACAGTTCGCTGCCCGACTTGGTGGCCGCGACCACCACCCAGGCCACCGGCAGCAGGCAGTAGGCGGCGCCGAGCAGCAGCGTGATGGTCGGGACCAGGGCGGTACGGCGGCTCGGCGGGGGGCCCTGGGCGGTGCCGGGCGTGGTGCCCGCCGCCGGCCGCGTCTTGCGGACGGCAAGGGAACTCATCGTGCTGCCTCCTGCTTGTTGCGACGGTTCGCGGCCCGCAGGAACCCGAAGGAGAGCGCCAGGGTGACGAACGCGATGATCGCCGCCTGGGCCGAGGCCGCGTGGATGTCGCCGTTGCCGAAGGCGTCCTGGTACACCTTCATCAGTGGACTCCAGGTGGTGGGAACGGAGTTGGTGAGTGGCTTGAGGGTGGTCGGCTCGTTGAACACCTGGAGCGTGGCGATGATCGAGAAGAAGAAGGTCAGCACCAGCGACGGCGCCACCATGGGGATCTTGATCCGCAGCGCGATCTGCAGCGGGGAAGCACCGTCCAGCTTCGCCGCCTCGTACACCTCGGCCGGGATGGCCCGCAACGCGGTGTAGATGACGATCATGTTGAAGCCGGTGCCGCCCCAGATCGCGATGTTCGACAGGGCGAGGTAGAGCGGACCGCCGTCCAGCAGGTCCGGCTGCGGCAGAGCGAGCCGTTCGAGCACGAAGTAGAAGGGACTGACGTCCGGCAGGTAGAGGAAGCCCCACAGCAGCGCCGCCACCACGCCGGGGATGGCGTACGGCAGGAAGATCGCGAGCCGGGTGACCGGGGTGAACCGCACCTTCTCGGAGTCGAGCATCAACGCGAACAGCAGGGCCAGGCCCAGCATCACGGGTACGACGATGCAGCCGTAGCCGAGGACGCGCAGCGCCCCGTTCAGCAGCTCGCTGTCGGTGAGGGCGTCGGTGTAGTTCTGCAGGCCGGCCCACACCTCCTGCCGCGCGCCGGCGCCGAGGCCGAGCCCGGAGACCTCCACCTTGCGGAAGCTGAGGTGGACGGCGTAGCCGATGGGCAGCGCGAAGAAGAGCAGGAACAGGGTGATCGCGGGGAGGAGGAAGGCATAGGGGGCGCTCCTGACCCCGTACGGCCTGCGGCGTGCCGTCGTGCTGGTCACCGGGCGACCTCGAAGCCCTGCTTCTTCAGGTCGGCCACCGTCTCCTCCTGCATGGTGTCGAGGGCGGCGGTGAAGTCCGACCTGTTCTTGGCGGCGCTGCCGAACGCGTCCTTGAAGGTCGTGTAGGCGACGTTGACGTTCGGGCCCCAGGCGGCCGGCGCCGTCTTCTCGGCGATGTCGGCGGCCTTGGTGTAGAACTCCGGCTGGTTGGAGAAGAACTCCGGCGGGTTGCTGAAGGCGCCGCTGAGCTGGGCCGAGGTCGAGGCCGGGTAGATGCCGCCCTCCTTGGCCAGGGCGTTCAGCGCGTCCCGGTCGGTGTTCAGCCACTCGGCGAACTTCGCGGCGGCGTCCTGGTGCTTCGAGTCGGTGGTGACGCCGGTGGAGGAGCCGCCCCAGCTGCCGGTGCGGTTCTCGCCGCCGGGCCACTGGGGGAGCGGGGCCATGGCCCACTTGCCCTTGGTGTCGGGCGCGGCGGTGGTCAGTGTGCCGGGCGCCCACACGGCGCTGACCCAGGCGATCTGCTTGCCGGTGTTGAGTGCCTTGTTCCAGGAGGGCGTGTACATCGGCTGGTTGTCGATGGCGCCCTCCTTGACGAGGCCGCCCCAGAACTCGGCGACCTTCTTCGTCGCCTCGTCGTTGACGCCGACCTTCCACTTCTCGCCCTCGGTCGACCACCACTTGGCGCCGGCCTGCTGGGCGAGGCCCGCGAAGAGGCCGGAGTCGTTGGCGGAGAAGGTGGTGAGGTCCTTGTCGGGAGCCGCCTTCTTGAGCTTGCGCGCGGTCTCGGCGAACTCGTCCCAGGTGGCCGGGACTTCGAGGCCGTACTTCTTGAACAGGTCCTCGCGGTAGTAGAACATCATCGGCCCGATGTCCTGCGGGACGGCGTAGACGGCGTCCGTGCCCAGGGTGGCCTGCTGCCACACGCCTTCGGCGAACTTGCCCTTCACGTCGCCGACCTCGCTGGATATGTCGGCGAGCGCGTCGTTGCTGACCAGCGTGGGCAGCGCCTGGTACTCGGCCTGCACCAGGTCGGGCCCCTGGCCGGCCTTGTGCGCGGTGAGGATCTTGGTGACCAGCGTGTCGCCGGACGCCTGCTTCTTCACCGTGACGGTGATCTGCTCCTTCTTGCCCGGGCCCTTGTTCCACAGGTCGACGACCTTGTCCATGCCGGGCGTCCAGGTCCAGTACGTCAGCGAGACCGGACCCGACCGGGCGTCGCCGCTGTCGTCGGACGAGCCGCAGGCGGCGAGGGTGGTGGCACCGAGTGCGACGGCGACGGCGGAGGTCACCAGGCGGCGGCGCTTCGTGTACGGCATGGAACTCTCCCCTGACCTGGGGTCTCCGCCTGCTGCGAAGACCTGCCATGCTTCTGTGAGCGTTCACAGTAGAGAAACATCCCGGACACTTGTCAATGGTTGTTGCTGTGCGGTTATGTTGGGAACGCACCGCTGATCGTGTGTGTGCACGTTCCCAACTGATCGATCACATTCGGGAGACCAGCCATGCCGGAGACCACCCCCAGGGGCCTCACCGGGCTCGCCTTCGGCGGGGACTACAACCCCGAGCAGTGGCCGGAGGGTGTCTGGCAGGAGGACGTCCGGCTGATGCGCGAGGCCGGCGTCACGATGGTGAGCGCCGGGATCTTCTCCTGGGCCCTGCTGGAGCCGGCCCCCGGTACCTACGACTTCGGCTGGCTGGACCGCCTGCTGGACCTGCTGCACGACAACGGCATCCGCGTCGACCTCGGCACACCCACCGTCGTCCCGCCCGCCTGGTTCTACCGGGCCCACCCCGGGGCCCTGCCCGTGACCGCCGAGGGGACGCGGTACGAGTTCGGCTCCCGGGGCGCCGTCTGCCACAGCAACGCCGACTACCGCGCCGCCGCCGCGAACATCACCACCAGGCTCGCCGAGCGCTACGGCACCCACCCGGCCCTCGCGCTCTGGCACGTCCACAACGAGTACGGCGTCCCCGTCTCCGCCTGCTACTGCGACTCCTGCGCCGCGCACTTCCGCCGCTGGCTCGCGGCCACATACGGCACCGTCGACGCCGTCAACGAGGCCTGGGGCACCGCCTTCTGGGGCCAGCGCTACGCCGGCCTCGACCAGGTCAACCCGCCGCGCACCACCCCGACGGTGGGCAACCCGGCCCAGGCGCTGGACTACAAGCGCTTCGCCGACGCCACCATGCGCGAGAACTTCCGCGCCGAGCGGGACATCCTGCACCGCCTCTCACCCGGCGTCCCCGTCACCACCAACTTCATGACCGCCCTCAGCCAGTGCGACTCCGTCGACTACTGGGCCTGGGGCCGCGAGGTCGACCTCGTCACCAACGACCACTACCTGATCACCGACGGCCGCCGCACCCACGTCAACCTCGCCATGGCCGCCGACCTCACCCGCTCGGTCGCGGGCGGCGCCCCCTGGCTGCTGCTCGAACACTCCACCTCCGGCGTCAACTGGCAGCCCCGCAACCCGGCCAAGGCCCCCGGCCAGATGGCGCGCAACTCCCTGGTCCATGTGGCCCGCGGCTCCGAGGGCGCCATGTTCTTCCAGTGGCGGCAGTCCAGGCGCGGCGCCGAGAAGTTCCACTCGGCGATGCTGCCGCACGGCGGCACCGGGACACGCGTGTGGCGCGAGGTGGTCGGACTCGGCGCCTCGATCGACTCCCTGAACCCGGTCCGCGGCACCCGCACCGAGGCCGACGTGGCGATGGTCTGGGACTGGCACTCCTGGTGGGCGCAGAACCTCCAGTGGCGCCCCAGCGAGGACCACGATCCCCGTGAACGAGCAGACTCCTTCTACGAGGCCCTCTACGACCGCCACCTCACGGTCGACTTCGCCCACCCGGAAGCCGATCTGTCGGCCTACCCCCTCGTCGTCGTCCCCGCGCTGTACCTGACGACGGAGGCGGCCGGGAACAACCTCAGGCAGTACGTCGAGAAGGGCGGCACGCTCGTCGTCTCGTACTTCTCCGGCATCGTCGACGAGCACGACGCCGTCCACGAGGGCGCCTACCCGGGCGCGCTCAGGGACGTGCTGGGCCTCACCGTCGAGGAGTTCTCGCCCCTGCTGGCGGGCGAGCGGGTACGGCTCACCGGCCCGGACGGCTTCGAAGCGGCCGGCGACGTGTGGACGGAGTTCGTCGTGCCGCAAGGTGCCGAGCCGGTGTGGACGTACGCCGACGGCCTCACCGCGGGGCACCCGGCCGTCACCCGGCACCGCCTCGGCGAGGGCACCGCCTGGTACGTCTCCACCCGCCTCGGCGCCGGAGGCCTGGACGCCGTCCTCGGCCGGGCCGCGGAGGACGCGCGCATCGCCCCGCGCGCCGGTCTGCCCCGCGACGTCGAAGTGGTGCGCCGCACCGGTGAGTCGGGCACCTACCTGTTCGCGATCAACCACACCGGCTCGCAGGCCGAGGTGCCGCTGGACGCGCCCGGCACCGAACTGCTGACCGGGGAACACACGGCGGGCCACCTCGCGCTCCCGGCCGGCACCGTGCGGGTGGTACGGCTCGACACCCCCTGACCGGCCCGGCTCACGGCCTCCCCTCCGCCCGTGCGAGCACCCGAGCCGCGGGCGGAGGGGCCGCTTCCCACCGTCGCCCCCGGAGGACGGCGGTGGGTCTCGTTCCCGGCCGCCCGGCGACCCCGCGGATCGCCGAGGTGGCGCGGATGTCCGAGGAGGGCTGGTGGTCCGGCGCCCCGCGAGGCGCCACCGGGGAGTGACCGGGAGGCCGCACCGGCGTTAGGCTGTCCGCCGGCCGCGCCCGGTGCGCGCGGCGCGGCGGTGGGGCCCGCCGTACCCGAACCGCGGCACGCCCGCCGCCAACGGTCCCTGCTTGCGAACGGGGGCGCCCCCTGCCCGCCGAGTAGGAGACGTACGACCATGCCGGCCCCGAACACCGAGAGCGTCACCGTCCGCCCCGCCCTGCGCTTCCAGGCACCGGTCGTCGTGGCGGTCTCCCTCGGCGGCGGCGCGGGTGCCGCCGCCCGCTACGCGGCCACCCTGTGGTGGCCGACGCGGACCGGCGGCTTCCCCTGGACGACCTTCTGGGTCAACGTCGCCGGCTGCGCCGTGATCGGCGTTCTCATGGTGGTCGTCACCGAGGTGTGGGCCGGCCACCGCCTGGCCCGGCCCTTCCTGGGCACCGGCGTGCTCGGCGGCTTCACCACCTTCTCCACCTACGCCGTCGACATCCACGACCTGCTCGCCGCCGACCAGGTCCGTACGGGGCTGGCCTGCCTCGTCGCGACCCCACTCGCGGCCCTCACGGCGGTGTGGCTCGCCACCCGGACGGCCCGCCGCGTCCTGGCACCACGTACCGGCGGCGGCCCGACGGACGCGCGGGGGGAGGGACCGTCGTGAACTGGCTGCTCGTCGTCGTGGGCGGCATGGTCGGCGCCCCGCTCCGCCACCTCACCGACCGTGCGCTGCGGGCCCGGCACGACACGGTCTTTCCGTGGGGCACCTTCACGGTGAACGTCGTCGGCTGCCTGGCCCTGGGCCTGCTGACCGGCGCGGCGCTCGCGGGAGCCGCGGGCTCCGACCTGCGGCTGCTGCTCGGGACCGGGCTGTGCGGCGCCCTCACGACGTACTCGACCTTCTCCTACGAGACGCTCCGGCTGGCCGAGACGGGCGCCCGCCTCCAGGCCGCCGTGAACGTGGGGGCGAGTGTGGCGGCCGGCCTGGGGGCGGCGTTCGCGGGGGTGACACTGGCCGACGCACTCTGGGCGTGACGCGAGGCACGGCCCCGCGTGCGGTAGGACTGGCCCGCGCCACGACCGGCCGCCCCCCGCGTCCGCCGCCCCGAGCAGGACGGGAACCCATGAGCGCCGTCAGCATCGGTCGGGCCGTCGTCCTCTGCGCGGTCGAGGGCTTCAACGCTTTCGTCATCCACCGGATCGTCGTCGGCGTGCTGCTGTTCGGGCTGCTCGGCGCGGGCGTGCCGCACGGCTGACCGCCGCACGCCGAGACCTCCCTGCCGGTACCGCGGTCGCCTCTCGGCTCAGCGGGCGGCGCGCAGCGGCTCCCCGACGCTCCTGAGGTGCCGCAGAGCCTGGCCGTACGAGGCGATCAGCCCCGTCTGGTAGTACGGCACGCCCAGTTCGGCGCAGTACCGCTCGGTGATGACCTGGGCCCGGCCGAGGGCCGGCGTCGGCATGCTGGGGAAGAGGTGGTGCTCGATCTGGTAGTTGAGGCCGCCCATGAAGACGTCGACCAGCGCGCCACCCCGCACGTTGCGGGAGGTGAGGACCTGACGGCGCAGGAAGTCGAGCCGTGTGCCCTCCTCGATCATCGGCATGCCCTTGTGGTTGGGCGCGAAGACCGAGCCCAGGTAGACCCCGAACAGTCCTTGGTGCACGGCGATGAAGGCGAGCGCCTTGCCGGGGGAGAGAAGCGTGAACAGGCCGCCGAAGTACAGGACGAAATGGGCGACGAGCAGCGTGCCCTCCACCACCGGACGCTTCATGTGCGGGCTGCGCAGCGCCTTGAAACTGTTGAAACTGAGGTTGAGACCCTCCAGCGTCAGCAGCGGGAAGAACAGGGCGGCCTGGTGCTTTCCGACGAAACCGGGCAGGCCCTTGGCCTTGCTCGCCTGGCGCTGTGACCAGACCAGGATGTCGGGGGCGACGTCCGGGTCCTTCTCCTCGTGGTTGGGGTTCGCGTGGTGGCGCGTGTGCTTGTTCATCCACCAGCCGTAGCTCATGCCCAGCAGTAGGTTGGCCACCAGCAGGCCACCGATCTCACTGGGGCGCCGGAGGGAGAAGACCTGCCGGTGGGCGAGGTCGTGCGAGGCGAGGGCGAGCTGGCCGAAGACGAAGGCCAGCGCCACCGCGACGAAGAGCTGGCCCCAGCTGTTCCCCAGTGTGAGGAAGGCGGCGACACCGCCCGCGAGCGCGAGGGCGACGACGCCGAAACGCACCGTGTAGTAGACAGGGCGGCGCCGGAGCAGCCCCGCTTCGGCTATGCGCCGTGAGAGTTCGGAAAAGTCGCTTCCCTTGTCGCGTCCCTTTTCCTGTTCGCGCGTGGGCGGGGTATCGCTGAGCACCGTTGGGTTGACCATGTGGACAGTATGTGGCCAGGTTCCCCGGGCACAGAATGACGTCTGCCCCCGGAGCGGGGTGTAGCTACCCCCACCTCCCGGAGCCCGGAGGGAGAATGGCGATCATGAGTACGCGGACGACCTTCCAGCCGGTCCTCGAGCGCATCGCCGGGGAGATCGAGCGGACCCCCGGCAGCGGCCGGCCCGCCGACTACATCCCGGCGCTCGCCGCCTGCGACCCACGTCGTTTCGGCATGGCCGTCGCCGAGCCGGACGGCACAGTGTACGGGGTGGGGGACTGGCGCGAGCCCTTCTCCGCGCAGTCCATCACCAAGGTCTTCACCCTCGCCCTCGACCTGGCACGCGAGGGCGACGCCCTCTGGGAGCACGTGGGCCGCGAACCCTCCGGCAACCCGTTCAACTCCCTGGTGCAGCTGGAGTACGAGAACGGTATCCCGCGCAACCCGTTCATCAACGCGGGTGCCCTCGTCGTCACCGACCGCCTGCACACCCGTACCTCGGACGCGGCGGGCGAGCTGCTCGCCTTCCTGCGCGCCGAGAGCGGCAACCCGGACCTGACCTACGACGAGGGGGTCGCCGCCTCCGAGACCGCCCACGGAGACAGGAACGCCGCCCTCGGCCACTTCATGGCGTCGTACGGCAACATCGACAACCCCGTGCCGGTGCTGCTGGAGCAGTACTTCCGCCAGTGCTCCGTCGCCGCCTCCTGCGCGGACCTCGCCCTGGCGACCGGCTTCCTGGCCCGGCACGGCATCCGCGCCGACGGTACCCGGCTGCTGAGCCGCAGCCAGGCCAAGCAGGTGAACGCGGTGATGCTGACCTGCGGAACGTACGACGCGGCCGGTGAGTTCGCCTACCGGGTGGGCCTGCCGGGCAAGAGCGGGGTCGGCGGTGGCATCATCGCGGTGGTGCCGGGCCACTGCACGCTGTGCGTGTGGAGCCCCGGCCTGGACGAGCGGGGCAACTCGGTGGCCGGGGTGGCGGCGCTGGACCGCTTCACGACGCTCACGGGACTGTCGGTCTTCTGAGCGGTCGGCCGAACACTGCGGCCTTGCGAGCGGTCGGCCGACCGGTGGCGAAGTCAATGCCCTTCGCCCCGCGCGGGCCTGAGCCGCAGTGCCAGAGCCATGACCGCCGCGCCGAGTCCGGCGACGCCCATGATCGCACCGGTTTCCGGCCAGCCCGGGTCGTCCTGCGACGGCCGCGCCGCAGTGACCGTCGCGGGCACTGCCTGCGGCCCCTGACGGGGCCGGACGCCCCCGGTGACCAGGGAACCCACCGGGTCGACGTGCCCGGCCGCCTCGAATCCCCAGTCGAGCAGCGAGCGGGCCTCCTCGTACACGGCGTGGCCGCCGCCTCTCTGCGGGTTCATCACGGTCACCACCAGGGTCCGTCCGTCCCGGCGCGCGGCGGCGATCAGCGTGTTGCCGGCGTTGCTGGTGTAGCCGTTCTTGATGCCGATCAGCCCCGGGTACGGCTCCACGCCGTCCTCCCCGGTGAGCAGTCGGTTGGTGTTCATGATCCCGTACGAGGCCCCGTTCCGGCCGGGGAACATCGCGTCGATCTTGGCGCAGTATCGTGCGAAGTCCGGGTTGCGCAGCCCCGCCCGGCCGAAGACCGCCAGGTCGTACGCCGACGACACCTGGCCCGGCGCGTCGTAGCCGTCGGGCGAGCGTACGTGTGTGTCCCGGGCGCCGAGGGCACGGGCCTCGGCCTGCATCCGGGCGGCCGTGGCACTCCAGCCGCCGGTGAGCGAGGCCAGGACGTGGACGGCGTCGTTGCCGGAGTTGAGGAAGACGCCGTTCCAGAGATCGGAGACCCGGTACGTGCGGCCCTCGACGACACCCACCAGGCTGCTGCCCGGGCCGATGCCGCTCAGCTCGTCCGCGCTCACCTCGTGCCGGATGCCGCCCGGCAGGACGGGCAGCACCGTGAGGGCGAACAGGGTCTTGAGGGTGCTGGCCGGCGGCAGCTTGCGATGCGCGTCGTGTGCCGCCAGCACGTCGCCGCTGCCGGCGTCGGCCACCACCCAGGACAGCGCGGACACATCGGGGACCTCGGGCGCGCCGGTCCGGAGCCGGACCTGCGTACCGGAGCGGTACAGCGTCGACGGCTGCGGTGCCGCGGCCGCCCGTGGTCCGCCGGGGTCCGGCATCTCGGTACGGGCGGCCGCGGCGGCGGGCATGAGCGTCAGCAGTCCTGCGACACAGAGCACGCAGGTGGATCGAGCCGCCCGGGATGAGAATCCGATAGTCATACCGCAAACGTAGGAACGGACCCCCGGACCGCCACGCTGCCCGGGCCGGGTCACGCGCGCAAGCACCCGGATGCCACAGGGGAGGCAGGCCGCCGGGGCCCCGGCGGCCGAGGAGGGCCGTCAGTCACCCACGGGGCGTCAGCCGGAGAGGGCGTCGGTCGGCGGGGCGTCATTCCGCGGGCAGCGTCGGCTGAACGCGCCGCAGGAACGTGGCGTTGTCCGGCGTCTGACGCATCCGCTCCAGCAGCGTCTCCAGGCCCGACTGCCCGTCCCGCGACCCCAGGGCCCGCCGCAGCCCGCGTACGGCTGCCGACTCGCCGGCGGACAGCAGGAGTTCCTCCCGGCGGGTGCCCGAAGCGGTCATGTCCACGGCCGGGAAGACCCGGCGGGAGGCGAGCTCGCGGCTCAGCCGCAGCTCCATGTTGCCGGTGCCCTTGAGTTCCTCGAAGTAGAAGTCGTCGGCACGCGAGCCGGTCTCCACCAGGGCGGTGGCGAGGATGGTGAGGGAGCCTCCCTCCTCCGCGGTCCTGGCCGCGCCGAAGAACCGCTTGGGGCCGAGCAGGGCCCCGGCGTCGACACCGCCGCTGAGGGTACGCCCGCCGGAGGCGGCGGCGTTGTTGTGCGCCCTGCACAGCCGGGTGAGGGAGTCGAGGAGGATGACGACGTCCTCGCCGGCCTCGACCAGTCGCTTGGCCCGCTCGATCACGAGTTCGGCGAGGTCGATGTGCTGCTTGGCACTCTGGTCGAAGGTCGAGGCGTACACCTCGCCGCGCACGGACCGGCGCATGTCGGTGACTTCCTCGGGCCGTTCGTCGAGGAGTACCACCATCAGGCGGGAGTCGGGGTGGTTGCCGGCGACCGCGGCGGCGAGCTGCTGGAGGAGGACGGTCTTGCCGGTCTTCGGCGGGGCCACGATCAGACCGCGCTGGCCCTTGCCGACCGGGGTGATCAGATCGGCGACCCGCCCGGTCAGGCCGGCCCCCGGGTGTTCGAGGCGCAGCCGCTCGTGCGGGTGCAGCGGTGTCAGGTCGTGGAAGTGCCGCCGGCCGCCCTGCCGGCCGGGTGTGCGGCCGTTGACGCGGACGACGTCGGTCAGGGCGCCCCGGTCGTCGCGTACGCCCTCGACCAGGTCGCCCTTGCGCAGGCCGTGGCGGCGGATCAGCGTGGGGGAGAGGGAGAGGTCGGACGGCTCGGGCTGGAGTCCGGCGCCCCGCAGCCGGCCCTTCCCGCCCGCGACGATGTCGAGGACACCGCTCGCGATCTCGGCCGGGGACTGCTGCACAGGGGGGTGTTCGAGCGTAGTGGTCATGGAGTCGGTCCTTTCGAGGACGCGGGCACGGAATATGCGGAAGGAAGGGGGGAAGCCGTGCGAGGGGTCGGACGACACGCCTCTGGACGGCGGTAACAGCACCTCGGAAACGGCGAGGAAGAACCTGGCCACGAGGTTGGGCTGAGAAACGGACACGCGCGCACCAGTACGGCGGGTCGGCGAACCGAAGGGGAGATGGCACCGGCGCCCGAGGTGGGCGTACACAAGTGCTCCTCGCACCGTACCATAAGGTTGCGGTGGAGTGGCGGGGAGGGGCGGGACGGCCTGCCTCGCACTCCTCGCCGGGATCCCCTTCGAGCGGGAGAACGCCCCCTGGTGCGAGCGCGTGCTCACAGTGCCGGAGGAGCGGCGCGCTCCCGCAGGGTCCGCAGGACAGGCTCTAGGCTGACCGGATGTTCAGTCCCGAAGGCCCCACCCTGCGCGAACTCGCCGTTCAGGCCCTGTCGTCGGTCGAGCGCGGCTACGACCTGCTCGCCCCGAAGTTCGACCTCACCCCGTACCGGACGCCGGACCGGGTGCTCGACGCCGTGGCCTCGGCGCTGGCGCCGGTGGGACCGTTCGACGCCGGACTCGACCTGTGCTGCGGCACCGGCGCGGGCGTGGACGTACTGGCCCGGGTATGCCGGGAGAGCGTGACGGGGGTCGACTTCAGCGCGGGCATGCTGGAGGTCGCCCGGGGGTGCGCTGTGCCCGAGGGCCCGGCGGTCTCCTGGGTGCGCGCGGACGCCCGTGCCCTGCCCTTCGGTCCCGCGTTCGATCTCGTGGTCAGCTTCGGGGCGTTCGGGCACTTCCTGCCCCGTGAGCTGCCGGGTCTGTTCGCCCAGGTGCGTTCCGTGCTGCGGCCGGGCGGCTGCTTCGCCTTCCCTGTCGCCGCTCCGCCCCGTCCCGGCTCCCGGGCGTACTGGACACTGCTCGGCTTCGACACCGCGATGCGGGTGCGCAACGCGGTGTGGCGGCCGCCGTTCGTCATGTACTACCGGACGTTCCGGCTCGGGGACGTGGGCCGGGAGCTGGCGCGCGCCGGATTCCGGACGGACCTGCGCACCCTGTCCGAGTTCGGGCACCGGCCCGACGGCAGCCCGCGCGCCCGGCTGGTCGTGGCACGCCGGCTGCCGTGATGCGGCGCACGAGCGGGATCAACCGGCCGCCGGCAGTGTGAACTCGTAGACCAGCGCGTCCTGTCGGGCGTCCACGAGGAGGTCCGTGATCTCCAGAGGCCGCTCGTACTGGTCGTGCACCCGCCGGACGACCCGCACCGACGGCGTGTCCGCGAGCCGGGTGATCGTGTCACGGTGGTGCAGGGCCAGACCCGCCCTGCGCATCCAGTCGTAGGCCCGCCGCAACTGTGCCGACCCGGTGCCGTCGGCGCGGCCGCGGTAGCGGGCCAGCTCCTCGACCTCGGCGAGCGCCACGGCGGAGAACGAGGACACGGCCGTCCGCCGGCCGATTCCGTCGGCGGTCGCGGAGGTGTAGCGGTGCACCAGGGTCGGCCGGTCCGGCGCCAGTCCCAGCGCCGCGGCGTGATCCGGCGGCGGCGCCTCCCAAGCGACGGTGGCCCGGTCACCGGTGCGGGGCTCCGCCGCCCGGGCACCCACCGGGAAGGTGAGGGAGGCCGGGCTCTGGGCCGGTGACCTGGGCAGAGCGACGTGACTGCCCCGCCGGTCGGTGGCGAGCAGGCCGTCCCTGCGCAGCACCTCCAGGGCCTGCCGTACGGTCTCCCGGCTCACCCCGAACCGCTCGGCCAGCCGGCGTTCGCCCGGCAGTCGTTCGCCCGGTGGGACGGCCCCGTCGCGCAGCTCGCCGAGCAGCCGCGCGGCCACCCTGAAGTACAGGGGCCGGCCGTCGGTGAGGGTCGTGAGGGCGGCGAGGGGGTGGTCGTGCGGGGTGGTGCGGGCCATGCCGCGCCCTCCTGTTGGTGACGTGCGGTAGCCGCGCGGGCTCGGTGCGCCACCAGAACTACCATTGGTCTAAACCAACTGGGAAGGGTGGACCGCCGGTTCGGCCGAAACCTCACCCGCTCGTCGACCGCCCGTCACCGCGTCACAAGGCGCCGTACAGGGTCTCGGCCGGTGCTGCCTTCCGCGGGTCGTCGGTGCCGCGGAACGGACGACCCGACCGGCTCAGGCGTACGCGCGCAGCCAGCGCAGCTTTGCGGCCTCCTGGAAGGGGCCGCCGCCCTCGTGATCGTTGAAGTCGTACACCTCTATCGCCTTGTCTTCGTGGGCCCACGCGTTGAACGCCGCGAAGACGGTCGACGGCGGACAGGTCTGGTCCTCCAGGGCCGCCGAGAACAGGGCGGGCGCCCGGCCGCGCGCCGCGAAGTGCACGCCGTCGAAGTAGGAGAGCGTGCGCAGCGCCTCCTGGGTGCGGCCGCGGTGCGTCTTGAGGTAGAGGCCGATCTCCCGGTAGGGGTGCCGGTCGGTGAGCTTGACCGCACGCGGGAAGTCACTGAGGAACGGCACGTCCGGCGCGACGGCCGTCAGGTCCGGCACCAGACCGCCGACGGCGATGGTGATGCCGCCGCCCTGGCTCCCGCCCAGGGCCACCGTGCGGGACGGATCCGCCAGCGGGTGCGAGCGGGCCGCCTCGACCGCGCGCACGGCGTCGGTGAAGACACGGCGGTAGTAGTAGTTCTCCGGGGCGTCCAGGCCGCGGGTCATGAAACCCGGGTACGAGGGCGTGCCGCCGACGGGGTCCGCGGTTCCGCCACCGCCGCCCCAGGCGCTGCCCTGGCCACGGGTGTCCATCACGAAGTGCGCACGGCCCGTGGATGCCCACAACAGGTGCTCGTGCGGCAGCCCGCGCCCGCCGCCGTATCCGACGAACTCCACGACCAGCGGCAGTGGCTCCTCGGCCGCGGCCGGCAGGAGCAGCCAGCCCTTGACCGGGTGACCGCCGAACCCGGCGAACGTCACGTCGTACACCCGCACCGTGGACAGTCCCGTCTCGACCGGCTCGAAGCGGGCGTCCAGATCGTGCTCGCGGGCTTCCTCGAGCGTCTTGCTCCAGAACGCGTCGAAGTCCTCGGGATCGGCCGACGCGCTGCGGTATGCGCGGAGTTCGTCGAGCGGAAGGTCGAACAGGGCCATCGAGAACCGCCTTTGCGGGGAGACAGTGCCGGGGCGTACGGATGATCACACCGTACGTGAATGGTCGGAGGTCTCGCCAGATCCCTACCGGGTGCGGCTGCGGCCCAGCCTGGCGTTCGGCGACGTTCGATCGGTCGAACCGCAGGTCACGGTGGCCGTCTGCTCCTCGTGGGTGGAATCGGGGAGTGGCAGGACGCGTCGCGGGCCGGGCCGGGTGGTCGGGTCATCGGCGCCGCCGTCACATTCGGCGGTACGTCCATCGCGGCTCCGAGAGGCCCGGCGGCAGGCCGGCGCGGCCTCGCGCGGGTGGCGGCCGCTCCGCGCCGGGCACGGGCCCGCTCCGGCGCGGGCCGGCAAGGGTGTTCGGGTGGTTCAACCGAAGTCGGCCGAAGCCACCTGGAGTCCGCTGAGGCCAGTCGGCCGAAGTCAGCCGAAGCGTTCGATGCGGACCCGGTGCACCGGCTGGCCTGCCGCCACCAGCAGCCGGGACGCGTGCTCCGCGAAGGAGTTGGAGCCGCACACGTAGGCCTCCCAGCCGCCGGCGGGTGGCTCGGACAGCAGCGGTGCCAGATGCGCGGCCGTCATCCGGCCCACGGGTGTCCCGGCCGGCGCGCTCCGGGTGAACACGGGCGTCGTCTCCGCGCCGAACTCGCGCGCGTAGATCAGGTCCCTCGGGCTGCGCGCGGACACCAGCAGACGCAATGGCACCGTCAGCTCCCGCGCCCGGTGATGCCGCACCATCGACATCAGCGGCACGACACCGGAGCCCGCGCCCAGCAGCAGGGCGGGCCGGTCGCCGGGCCAGGCGAAGAAGCCGCTCAGCGGGCCGCGCACCTCGATCCGGTCGCCGGGCCGGGCCACCGTGTGGAACCAGCCGGACACCTCGCCGTCCGAGACGTGGTCGAGGGTCAGCTCGATGTGCCCGGAGTCGTCCGGCGCGGATGCCAGCGAGTAGTGGCGCTGTGCCACGTACCCGTCCTCGGCGGTCAGCCGGAGCATCAGGTGCTGGCCGGGCAGATGGCCCGCCCACCCGGGCACCGCGAATCGAAAGGTGGACGCGTGGGGCGTCTCGCGGCGGATCTCCGTGAGCGTGGCCGTCTGCCACGTCCCGGCCACCTCGCCGTTCACCTCTATGCGGCCGGGCACGGCGAACCGCGCCGGGGGAGTGAAGGCCCCGGCCGTGTGCGTCACTGTCTCAGTCACCGGAGTACCGCTGCTCCTCCCAGGGATTGCCGCGTGGGTGGTAGCCGTTCTGCTCCCAGAAGCCCGGTTCGTCGTGGTCGAGGAGTTCCAGTCCCGCGATCCACTTCACGCTCTTCCAGAAGTAGAGGTGCGGTACCACCAGCCGTGCCGGGCCGCCGTGCTCGGGGGCGAGCGGCCGGCCGTCGTATTCCCACACGATCCAGGCGCGGCCGCCGGTCAGGTCCGCGAGCGGCAGGTTCGCCGTGTAGCCGGTGTGCGAGTGGGCGACGGCGTGTGTGGCGGACGGCAGCGGGCGGGCCGCCTCCAGGAAGGTGTCCAGACGCACGCCCCCGAACCGCACCCCGAATTTCGACCAGCCGGTCACGCAGTGGATGTCACCCGCGTACGCCGACGCCGGCAGCCGGTGCGCGCCGGCCCAGTCCCAGGTGCGGGGCTCGGCCACCAGTCCGCCCACGCGGAAGACCCAGTCGGCGGGCGACAGGTCGGGCGTGACCTCGGCGGACAGTACGGGCCAGTCGTCGCCGGCGTCGTACTGGCCCGGCGGCAGCCCCGGCCGGGCGCCGCGCGGGCGTCCGGTGAAGCCTCGGGTGGTGTTCATGCGGTGGAGCCTTTCGGGCCGCCGCGAAGAATGCTCGCGGCCGGCGTGATTCAGTGCGTACGCGTCCAACCGTACGTGCCCCCGGAGTGGTCGTCGGCTCCGGTCCTCACTTCCCGTTCTCGGCGGCCGGTGCGGCCCCGGCCCCCTGCCACGCGTTGTACCGCTCCAGGTACGCGGCGAAGCGGAGCAGGTCCTCCTCGGGCCAGTCCGCGAGCCGCTCCCGGAAGGCCGTCCGGCGGCTGTCGGTCACCTGGGCCAGGATGCGCCGCCCGGTCTCCGTCAGATGCAGGACCTGGACGCGGTGGTCATCCGGGTCGACGCGCCGCTCGACGAGGTCGGTGCGCTCCAGCGCGGACACCTGGCGGCTGACGGTGGACTTGTCCAGCGCGTAGTGGGTGGCCAGATCGGTGGCCCGGCAGCCGCCCCGCTCCTCCAGATGGCCGAGCAGCGTGTACGAGACCAGGGACAGCTCGGGGTGCATGCGGCCCGCCGAGGCGCGGGCACGGCGGGCGAAGGCCGTCATCTCCCGCTGGATGGTCTCCACGGCCACGTCCGCCGGGCGGTCGCCGGGGGTGACAGTCGTCTCATCGGGTGTCTCGGCTGCCGTCACAGGTCCTCCTCGCCATTGCTGGTTGTAGAGTACAACTTGAAATGAAGAGTTGTATAAGCCAACTACTCGATCCAACCACTTCGTCCTGCCGAACCAGTCATTGGAGGATGTGAGCGATGAGGCCGCACGCCCTGCGCCACGTGCTCACGCACCTGATCACCCCGCTGCTGATGTGCATCGGGATGGGACTCGCGTACATGGGGGCCTTCGTCACCCCCGAGCCGAACCATCTGCCCGTCGCCGTGGTCGGCTCCGGGCCCGAGGCGAAGGTGCTCGCCCAGTCCGTCGAGGACGGGGCCGGCGGCGGCCTCGACGTGCGGACCGTCGCCACCCGCGCCGACGCCGTCGACCTGCTCGAGTCCCGCGGCATCACCGGCGCCTACGTGTCCGGTGATGAGGCACCCGAGGTCGTGGTGGCCACCGCCGCCTCCGACATGGGCGCCATGGCCGCGGAGAAGGTCTTCACCCCGCTCGCCGAGCAGCGGGGCGTCCCGCTGAAGGTGACCGACGTGGCCACCCCGGTCGACGACGACCCCACCGGCCAGGGCCTGTTCTTCCTGCTGATCGCCGTCAGTATCGGCTCCTACGCCTCCGTGGCCGCCCTCGGCGCCGCGGGTGCCGCCCTGCCGATGCGTGTCCGGGCCCTGCTGACACTCGGAGTCTCCGTCGTCGTCAGCGGTGTCGGTGCCCTGCTCGCCGGGCCGGTGTTCCATCTCGCGCACCACGACCTCGCCGGCCTGTGGGGCATGGCCTGGCTCTACGCCGCGGGCATCCTGTTCGTCGGGGTCGGCCTGCACACCTTCCTCAAGCGGTGGACCACGCTCGCCATGATGGTGCTGTTCGTGATGCTCAACTTCACCAGTTCCGGCGGTTTGTTCAGGCCCGAGCTGCAGAACGGCTTCTTCGGTACCCTGCACGCCTTCTGGAACGGCGCCGGGTTCGTCGAGGGTGCCCGCAGCCTGCTCTACTTCGAGGGCGACGGACTGGGCCGCAGCGTCTGGACGCTGGTCGCCTGGCTGCTGCTCGGCCTCCTGGTGACGGCGGTCGCCGCGCTCCGCGAACGAGGCGGCACCGCACCGGCGTCGGCCACCCTCCCGAAGCACGCGAAGCCGGACGAGCGGAAGGCCGTGTCCCCGGTAGAGAGGGGTGCGGAGGAGGGGACGGAGGAGACCGTCGGCGTCTGATCGTTGGGGTAGGGTGACCGGCGACCGCGGACATTCCCGGTCGCCGGACGCCTGGGAGGTGAGACCCATTACCGCTGTGTCGGCCCGGGTGCTCTCACCTCATGGCAGTACGGTCCTCGCCAACGGGTGACCATGAGAGCGCCCTTCGGTTCTCGAAAGGCTCTCGGCCTCCATGCCTCCACTGTTCTCCGCGTCCCCCTGCCCGCCCCCCTTCTCCGCCCCCCTCCCGTCTCCCGACTCCGTCGTGGCCGCGCTCCGCGCCGCGGGCTGCGTTTTCGCGGAGGACGAGGCGGAGTTGATCCTGGGCGCCGCCCGCACCGCGGGGGAGCTGACCGCCCTGGTGGACCGCCGTGTCACCGGACTGCCCCTCGAACTCGTCCTGGGTTGGGCCGAGTTCCGCGGTCTGCGCATCTCCGTCACCCCCGGTGTCTTCGTCCCCCGTCGTCGTACCGAGTTCCTGGTGACCGAGGCCCTCGCCCACGCGCCGGACGCGGCCGTCGTCGTGGACCTGTGCTGCGGCTCCGGCGCCGTCGGTGCCGCGCTGGCCGCCGCCCTCGGCCGGCCCGAGGTGCACGCCGCCGACGTCGACCCGGCCGCGGTGCGCTGCGCCCGCGGCAACCTCGCGGCCGCCGGCGGCCGGGTGCACGCGGGCGACCTGTTCGACGCGCTGCCCGACGCGGTGCGCGGCCGGGTGGACGTACTCGCGGCCAACGTGCCGTACGTCCCCACCGGCGAGGTCGGCCTGCTGCCCGCCGAGGCCCGTGACCACGAGCCGCTGGTCGCCCTCGACGGCGGCACCGACGGCCTCGACGTACTGCGCAGGGTCGCCGCCGAGGCGCCCCGCTGGCTCGCGCCCGGCGGCTGCCTGCTGGTCGAGACGAGCGAACGCCAGGCACCGGCCGCCGTCGACGCCTTCACCCGCGCCGGTCTGACGACCCGCCTCGCGGTCTCCGAGGAGCTGTACGCCCATGTGGTGATCGGCGTCAGAGACTGAGGAGGTTCCGCCTTCGCCGTTCGCCCGCTCTCCTTCCGGCATCACCCGGTACGGCGATGACCGCCGTACCCGCATCCTGTGCGTGATCGTCGTGTCGCCGGCTTCTGCGTACTGACCGACAGCAAGACCTACCGCTTCACACGGGGCTGACCTGACCCGCCCCTTCGCGCCGGACCGCAAGTGGTGCTTTTCTGGTGGTACAGGCGGTATGGGCCCACGAGAGGAGCGATCACGATGGACGGTGAGCGACTGCATCCGGAGTCCGTCTCGGTGGAGCTGAGCGGGTGCAGCAAGGAGGACGCCCGGACCGTGTTCGACGCCCTGTGCACGTGCTTCTCCTCCGACCGGCGTTCGGAGGAGGTGCCCCGGGAGTACGACAGGGTGCGTCCCACCGTGTGGCTCGGCACCTTCGACGTGGCCGAGGCCAGGGGCGAGTGCGACCCCGCCCGGCTGACGGCGTCCGTGGAGGCCGACGTGCAGGGCGGCTACTGGGCGATCGACCGGTTCCGCACGACCCTGGACTCGCTGTTCACCGTGCACGACCTGAGCACGGCCTCCGGGGACCAGGAGCGGGAACTGCACGTACGGCTGGAGAGTCACTGACCGAGGTCCGCCGGTGCGGCGGTGTGGTGTGCGCCGCCTTCTTGTGCAACTAGTTGCACAAGAAGGCGGCCGTCCTCTACAACAGAGGCACCACACCGCGCACGGAGGCCCCGATGAGCCGCTACCCCCACCTGCTGAGCCCGCTCGACCTGGGCTTCACCACACTCCCCAACCGGGTCCTGATGGGCTCCATGCACGTCGGCCTGGAAGAGGCCGAGCGTGGCTTCGAGCGCATGGCCGCCTTCTACGCCGCCCGCGCCCGCGGGGGAGTGGGCCTCATCGTCACCGGCGGCATCGCCCCCAACGACGAGGGCCGGCCGTACGAGGGCGGAGCCAAGCTCACCACCGGGGCGGAGGCCGAGCAGCACCGGGTCGTCACGGAGGCCGTGCACCGCGAGGGCGGCCGGATCGCCCTGCAGATCCTGCACTTCGGCCGCTACGCCTACCACGCCGACCTGGTCGCGCCGAGCCCCCTCCAGGCGCCGATCAGCCCCCACGTGCCCCGCGAGCTGACCGACGGCGACATCGAGCGCACCGTCGACGACTACGTCCGCACCGCCCGCCTCGCCCGCGAGGCCGGGTACGACGGCGTCGAGATCATGGGCTCCGAGGGATACCTGATCAACGAGTTCATCACCGCGCGCACCAACCACCGCACCGACCGCTGGGGCGGCTCCTACGAGAACCGCATGCGCCTGCCCGTCCGGATCGTCCGCCGGGTGCGCGAGGCGGTCGGTGAGGACTTCATCCTCGTCTACCGGCTCTCCATGCTGGACCTGGTCCCCGGCGGCTCCACCCTCGACGAGGTCATCGCCCTCGCCAAGGCCGTCGAAGCCGCCGGAGCCACCATCATCAACACCGGCATCGGCTGGCACGAGGCCCGCATCCCCACCATCGCCACCTCCGTGCCGCGCGGCGCCTACACCTGGGTGACCAAGCGCCTCATGGGCGAGGTCTCGGTGCCGCTGGTCACCACCAACCGCATCAACACCCCCGAGGTGGCCGAGAGTCTGCTCGCCCAGGGCACCGCCGACATGGTGTCGATGGCCCGCCCGATGCTCGCCGACCCCGACTTCGTCGCCAAGGCCGCGGTCGGCCGCCCCGAGGCGATCAACACCTGCATCGGCTGCAACCAGGCCTGCCTGGACCACACCTTCAGCGGGAAGATCACCTCCTGTCTGGTCAACCCGCGCGCCTGCCACGAGACCGAGCTGGTCCTCGCCCCGACCCGGCGGCGCAGGCGCGTCGCGGTCGTCGGCGCCGGACCGGCCGGACTGGCCTGCGCGGCGAGCGCCGCCGAGCGCGGCCACGAGGTCACCCTGTACGACGCGGCGAGCGACATAGGCGGCCAGCTCAACGTCGCCCGCAAGGTCCCCGGCAAGCAGGAGTTCGACGAGACGCTGCGCTACTTCCGTACGCGGCTGGAGGAGCACGGCGTCGACGTACGCCTGAACACCCGGGTCCAAGCCGACGACCTGGCCGGCCACGAGGAGGTCGTCGTCGCCACCGGCGTCACCCCGCGTACCCCCGACATTCCCGGTGTCGACCACCCGAGTGTCGTGGGCTACCTCGACGTGCTCCGCGACGGCGCCCCCGTCGGCGACCGGGTCGCGATCCTCGGTGCGGGCGGCATCGGCTTCGATGTCGCCGAGTACCTCACCGACGGCGGCGACAAGGCGCACGAGGACCCGGAAACGTACTTCCGCCTCTGGGGCGTCGACATGGACTACCGCGCGCCCGGCGGCCTCGCCGAGCCCGAGCGGCCCGCACCGCCGCGCACCGTGCACCTGCTCCAGCGCAAGGCCTCCAAGGTCGGCGCGGGACTCGGCAGGACCACCGGCTGGATCCACCGCACCGAACTGAAGCACCGCGGCGTCACCATGGTCCCGGGCGTGCGCTACGACCGGATCGACGACGCCGGGCTGCACGTCACGATCGGCGACGAGTCCAGGGTCCTGGAGGTCGACACGGTCGTCCTGTGCACGGGTCAGGAGCCGAGCCGCGGCCTGTACGACGACCTGGTCGCCGCCGGGCACAGCGCGCACCTCATCGGCGGCGCCGACGTGGCCGCCGAGCTGGACGCCAAACGCGCCATCAAGCAGGGCACCGAGCTGGCGGCGGCGCTGTAGCGGTGTGCGGGCCGGCAGATACGCGGGCGAAAGTACGTGCGAGGCCGGAAGACGCGCCCGGCCCGTCCCTAGGATGAGCGCATGTCACTCCCGCACGCGATCCTCACCGCCCTGGTCGAAAAGCCGTCGTCGGGGCTGGAGCTGACCCGCCGCTTCGACAGGTCGATCGGCTACTTCTGGTCGGCGACGCACCAGCAGATCTATCGCGAGCTGGGAAGGCTGGAGGCGGACGGCCTGATCCGCGCGCTGCCCGGGCAGCAACCGTCCCGCGGGCAGAAGAAGTCCTACGAGGTCCTGCCCGCGGGCCGCGCCGAACTGGCCCGCTGGGCCGCCGCCGCTCAGGATCCCAAGCCCCTGCGGGACGCGATGCTGCTGCGGCTGCGTGCCGCGGCCGTGGTCGGCACCACCGGCATCGAGGCGGACTTGCGACGTCACCTTGAACTGCACGTGCGGCAGTTGGCCGAGTACGAGGAGATCGAGAAGCGGGACTTCCCGCCAGGGAAGGAGAGCGCCGAGGACCGGCTGCGGCACCTGGTGCTGCGCGCCGGCATCGACCTGGAGACCTTCTGGACACAGTGGCTCAGGCACGCCCTGGCGGAGTTCGCGGAGCTGTCGGGTGACAACGAGCAGTCGGGTGACAACAAGCAGTCGGGTGACAACGAGTTGCACGGTGACAACCAGTTGCACGGTGACAATGAGCTGCCGGGCGGGCGGCGGGTGTGAACGCGACCGCGGTTCAGAAACGGTACGGCTTCTGACGACGGCGCAGGAACCACGCCGCGCCGATGACGCCCGCGCCGACCAGCGCGCCGCCCGCCACGAGGGTGGCCGTGCCGTAGTCCTCGACGGCCCCGCCGAGGCCGCCCAGAACGCCGCGTGGTGAAGCGGAGGGGGAGGGGGACGGGGACCGGCTGGGTGAGGGGGAGGGCGCCGGGGAGACGATGACCGTCTGGGAGCCGGCCGTGCTGTTGTTGGAGCACATGACGATGACCGTGTACGTGCCCGGGCTGATGTCGGACCAGGTGGCGGACTGACCCGAACTTGTTCCGGACAACGCCACCTGGCGCCCCTGGGCGAAGTCGCCCTGGGTGCCGGTGAGCAGTGAGGCGGTGCCCCAGCTGCCGCTCAGCTGGGCACAGGCGGTGGTCGTGACCGACACCGTGGTCCCGGTGGTGCTCACGGAGATCCCCGGGCCGGCGGAAGCCGGGCCGGCGGTCAGGGCGACGGGCAGCGCGGCGGCGGCCGCCACGGTCAGGCCGGAGCGGAGAAGAGGCGATGAGATGCGCATGTGGACTGCTCTCCGGCGGCACGGTTGGCGGTACATCCGTTGCGCCGCCGATATCGGGAACGCCCGTGCTGCCTCACGGGCAGCCAACAGGGCGGCGGCCGTGCCCGCATGCCGAGCGCGACCGCCCAGGTGACAGGCCGGCCGGGCCCGGCCCGGCGTACCACTGAACCACCGTCATCCGCCGTCGCCCGTGGTCACCTTCCGCTCGTCCGAGAAGCCGCCCCAGGTCCCGTCGGACAGTCTGGCCCGGACGCGCACCCGGTGCGTGACACCGGCCTCACGGCCCGCGTAGAAGCTGTACTCCGCACGGTCGCGCGGCGCGTCGCCACCGTAGACGAGTGAGGTCGCCGGACGACCGTCCAGGTGGATCTGGTATTCGGTGACCACACCGTCCGTGCGCGGCGGGGCCCAGGTGAGGTCGATGTAGTAGGCCCCGTCGTCGTTGCGCGAGGCCGCGCGCAGGGCTCCGGGCGCCGTGGCACGGCCGTCGTCGGAGCCCGGGGTGGTGATCCGGACGGTGGTGCCGGCGGGGGAGACGTTGTCGGCGGCGTCCCGCGCCCGGACGGTGAAGGAGTAGCGGGTGCCCGCGCGCAGCCCCGTGACGACGGCCGCGGTCTGTCCGCCGCCGACGCTGTGGACCTTGGTGTCGCCCTGGTACACGTCGTACGAGACCACTGCGCGGTCGTCGGTCGCGGCGGACCAGGTGAGCTGGACGGCCCGGCTGCCCGCCGCCCGCCCGAGGGCAGCGCGCGGGCGGGTCGGGGCGGAGTCGTCGGTGACCGCCGCGGGGGTGGTCGCCCGCACCTCCCGGCTGTGAGGTCCGAGCCGTCCGTCGGCGTCGCGCGCCCGCACGGTGAAGGCATGTGCCGTCGAGGGGCGCAGCCGGACGACGTCCATCATGCGGTCGGACGCCGGTACCTCCTTCACCAGGGTGCCGCCGCGATGGACCTCGTACGCCTCGACGCCGTCTACCGCGTTCCACATCACATGCACGGTCGTCGCACTGCCCGCCTCGGCGGTGACGCCCGTCGGCGCACCGGGCGGCCCGCCGCTCCCGTCACCGCCGCCGCCCGTGCCCCAGCCGCAGGACGTGACCAGGAGAAGCGCCCCGCAGAGCAGGGCGCAGCGGCGCGGAACGCGGCCGGGGACGGGAACAGCAAGGACGGGAACCTGTCGCACGGCGCTGCCTCCGGGTGACTCAGACATGGCGGCAATGGTCCGGACCAATATGACGCCAATGACGCGATCACATCAAGAGGGGTCACATCAAGAGGGGCCACATCAAGAGGGTCGTCGGCGCCATGCAGGCGCGGGCAGGCGCGGGCAGGCGCGGGCGGGCGCGGGGGGTCGGAGCCGGTGCGGACCCGCCCTGCCCGCCTCCGGTCGCGGGGACCGGACACGCGCCGCCCGTCCCGTCCCGGGCGTCTCGCGTCCTTCCGCCCGGGCGCCTCGGGATGCACCGTCTGGCCCACAAAAGGTGGCCCTGTGCGCGATTCGGGGACAGATGAGGCCGAGTGACCGTCCATGTCCCCCAGGAGAGGCCACAATGTGCGTGTCCAGTCGCTGACTCTGGTCGCGGCCAGCGCCGCCCTGCTCGCCCCGACGACGTTCCCCGGCGCTCCACTTCCGACCCGCCCCGTCCCGCGGGTCCAGCCCCCGCCCGGGCACCAGCCCCACGCCGACCCGGTCCGGGCGGGCAGGTCCGGTGCCCGGACAGGTCCGGTGCCGCGCTCCCGGGTCGGCCCCGCGCTGCCGTCCCGGGTCCGGCGCGGTGCCGAGACGGAGGCCGGAGCCCGGCAGAAGGAAAGCAGTGGTGAGGAGCCCGTCCGCGCCGAAGATCTGCTGGCCAGGGTGCGGGGCTGCGACCCCGTCTCGCACGGGCGCTACCGCACCGACGCCGGAAGGCCCGCGGACACCCCGGTCTGCGGCAGGGGAGACGCCGTGTACTGGAAGGCCGACCTGGACGTCGACTGCGACGGCCGGCCCGGCGATCGCTGCAACAGCGGCACCGACCCCTACTTCTCCTCCGCCACCGCCTACACGCAGTCGGACGGCCGGCCCCTGGACGCGGAAAGCCTGCCCTACGTCGTCGTCCCCGCGCCCAGCGACATCTGGGACCACCGTGAGCACGACGTCCACGGCGGATCGGTCGCGGCCGTCGTGTACGGGGACCGGGTGCGGTACGCGGTCGTCGGCGACGTCGGCCCGCGCGACCTCATCGGGGAGGCCTCCTACGCCGCCGCGCAGTCGCTCGGCATCCCGGCCGACCCGCACGGGGGCGGTACCGCGTCCGGCGTGACGTACATCGTCTTCGAGGGTAGCGACGTCGAGCCCCTCGAGGACAGGGCCGCCGCCGAGAAGGCCGGGGAGCGGCTGGCGCGGGAGTTCGTCGACGGCGACTGACCCGCCGACGCGTCGCACGCGGGCGGGTCGGCGCCGGACGTTGGGCGCAGGGGCCCGGCGATCGGGGAGGGGCCCCGCGCGGGCCCTGGCGATGGGGGAGGGCCCCCGCGCGGGCCCTGGCGATGGGGGAGGGCCCCCGCGCGTGGGGGTGCGATGAGGGAGGAGGGGTCCCTCAGACGGCGGACCAGCCGTCGTCGACGGGCAGGATCGCGCCGTTGATGTTGCTCGCCGCATCCGAGGCGAGGAACACGATCGCCGCGGCCTGCTCCTCCGGCTGCGACACCCGGCCGAGATTGACGAAGTGCGGGCCGAGCGTGGCCGGCCCATGGGCGCCCTGCTCGGCGTCGACGGTGATGGCGGTCTGTGTGCCGCCCGGGCAGATGGCGTTGGCGCGGATGCCCCGCCCCCGGTACATGACCGCCAGGGACTTGGTCAGCCCCACCACGCCGTGCTTGGAGGCCGTGTAGGCGGCGCCCGCCGCGCTGCCGCGCAGGGCCGCCTCGGAGGCGGTGTTGACCACGGCGCCCCGGCCGGCCGCCAGCATGTGCGGCAGCACCGCGCGAGTCAACAGAAAGGGAGCGGTGAGGTTGACCCTCAGTATCCGCTCCCACTCGGCGTCGCTCACGTCCGCGAGCGCCGACATCCGGTCCATGATCCCGGCGTTGTTCACCAGGACGTCGATGCCGCCGAACCGCTCGACCGCGGTCGCCGTCACCCGGTCGACGACCGCCTGCTCGCTCAGGTCGCCCGTCACGGCGACGGCGGTGCCGCCCGCCCGCTCGATCTCCTGTACGGCCTCGTCCGCGCCCTCGGCGTTGAGGTCCGCCAGCACGACACGGTCGCCCTGGGCGGCGAACGCCAGGGCCGCGGCCCGCCCGATGCCCGATCCCGCTCCGGTGACGATGACACTGCGCCCACCCGGTCCGCCGGTCATGTGGTGCTCCTTCTCTTGAGGTCCAGGGGGCGTCGCGCCCGCTGCCCTGCCACCCTACGACTTAATGTCGTTGAGTGACAAAAACTAGTCGTGGAGAATCC
>NZ_BAABCQ010000067.1:0-37813 GCF_039539045.1 Streptomyces marokkonensis | reverse complement strand
ACAAATTTCGCTATACGGAAGTTGCTACGGAAGTGCTCACCGCGGGGCGCGACGGGAGTGCGAATCCGACAGCCGACAGCAGGAGTACTCGATGGCTCGTATGACCGCTGCCCGAGCGGCAGTTGAGATTCTCAAGCGCGAGGGCGTCACGGACGCGTTCGGTGTGCCGGGCGCGGCGATCAACCCCTTCTACGCGGCGCTCAAGGCCTCCGGCGGTGTCCAGCACACCCTCGCCCGCCACGTCGAGGGCGCCTCGCACATGGCCGAGGGCTACACCCGGACCCACGCCGGCAACATCGGCGTCTGCATCGGCACCTCCGGGCCGGCCGGCACCGACATGATCACCGGCCTGTACTCGGCGATCGGCGACTCGATCCCGATCCTGTGCATCACCGGCCAGGCGCCGACCGCGGTGATCCACAAGGAGGACTTCCAGGCCGTCGACATCGCCTCGATCGCCAAGCCGGTCACCAAGATGGCCGTCACCGTCCTGGAGGCCGCCCAGGTCCCCGGCGTCTTCCAGCAGGCGTTCCACCTCATGCGCTCCGGCCGGCCCGGCCCGGTCCTGATCGACCTGCCGATCGACGTCCAGATGACGGAGATCGAGTTCGACCCGGACACCTACGAGCCGCTCCCGGTCTACAAGCCGGCCGCGAGCCGCGCCCAGATCGAGAAGGCGATCGGCATGCTGTGCGCCGCCGAGCGCCCGCTGATCGTGGCCGGCGGTGGTGTCATCAACGCCGACGCCGCCGACCTCCTTCTCGAGTTCGCCGAGTTGACCGGCACCCCGGTCGTGCCGACCCTGATGGGCTGGGGCCTGCTGCCCGACGACCACGAGCTGAACGCCGGCATGGTCGGCCTCCAGACCTCGCACCGCTACGGCAACGCGACCTTCCTGGAGTCCGACTTCGTCCTCGGCATCGGCAACCGCTGGGCCAACCGCCACACCGGCAAGCTCGACGTCTACACCGCCGGACGCAAGTTCGTCCACGTCGACGTCGAGCCGACCCAGATCGGCAAGATCTTCGCACCGGACTACGGCATCGCCTCCGACGCGAAGGCCGCCCTGGCGCTGTTCGTCGAGGTCGCGGGGGAGCTGAAGGCGGCCGGCAGGCTGCCCGACCGCTCGGTGTGGGCCGCCGCGGCGCAGGAGAGGAAGGCCACGCTCCAGCGCCGTACGCACTTCGACGACATCCCGATCAAGCCGCAGCGCGTCTACGAGGAGATGAACAAGGCCTTCGGACCGGAGACCCGGTACGTCTCCACCATCGGCCTCTCCCAGATCGCCGGCGCGCAGATGCTGCACGTCTACCGCCCGCGGCACTGGATCAACTGCGGCCAGGCCGGCCCGCTCGGCTGGACCGTCCCGGCCGCCCTCGGCGTCGCCAAGGCCGACCCCGGCACCCAGGTCGTGGCGCTCTCCGGCGACTACGACTTCCAGTTCATGCTGGAGGAACTGGCCGTCGGCGCGCAGCACAAGATCCCGTACGTGCACGTCCTGGTGAACAACTCCTACCTGGGCCTGATCCGGCAGGCGCAGCGGGCGTTCGAGATCGACTTCCAGGTCAACCTGGAGTTCGAGAACATCAACTCGCCCGAGCTGGGCGTCTACGGCGTCGACCACGTCAAGGTCGCCGAGGGCCTGGGCTGCAAGGCGATCCGGGTGACCGACCCCGGTGAGCTGGGCGCGGCCCTGGAGCAGGCCAAGAAGCTCGCCGCCGAGCACCAGGTGCCGGTCGTGGTCGAGGCGATCCTGGAGCGCGTCACCAACATCTCCATGTCGGGCACCAACGACATCGGCAACGTCGTGGAGTTCGAGGAGCTGGCGACCGAGCCGGGGCACGCCCCGACCGCCGTCCGGACGCTGAAGGTCTGACCCGTACGCGGCACGCGGAAGAGCGGCCCGTTCCTGACGGACGGGCCACTCTTCCGCGTGCCCTGCCGCCGTTTCCGCTCAGTCACCGTTTTCCGCTCAGTCGCCTCCGCCTCCGCCTCCGCCTCCGCCTCCGCCGCCCCCGCCGCAGTAGTACGCCATGCCGCCCCCCGAGCCGCTGCCGCGTTCCGGCGGGGAGTGCTTGAGCAGGTTCCTGCCCGTCACTTCCACCCGTTCGACGAGTCCCGCCCGCAGGGAGAAGCGGGGCAACAGGACGCGCAGGGCGGCCACGTCGTGCAGGGCGACGGCGAGCAGCCTGTCGTCGGCCGTCATGCCGCGCCGGCTCGTGGGCAGCGGGTGCGACTCCCGCAGGGCCCGCACCCGGCGGCGGGCGGCACGTGTCGGACCGAGCAGCGGGTAGCGCAGCAACCCGGCCTCCGCCAAGGGGATCCGCGTCAGCGCCAGCGCGAGGCGGATGTCCGGGTGCCGGGTCAGCCTCCGTACCGGCAGGGGCTCGTACAGACACTCCCGCACCGCCTTGGCCAGGGCCGGGAGGGGCACCGCGGCCGCCCCCGGCGGCGACGACAGGGACCGTACGGTGCCCGGCGGACCGGCGTCGAGGGCGCCCCGCAGATACAGGTCCACCACGGCGACCGTCACGGCGGCACGGGGGCCGCCGCGCAGCAACGCGACCTCGTGCGGTGCGAGCCGGACCGTTGTGCCGTCGTCCATGTGACCACCCCCGAGACCACCCCGCGTTGCCCGGGTTGTGCCCGCTGCCGAGGGCGCCTACGCGCTTTCAGCCGTCGTGGTTCTCGTGATGCTCGTGCAGTCCCGGCCAGTCGTCCGGGCCACCGCCCTGCCACTCGACCAGCTCGCTCTCCTCGACGTCGGTCACGTAGAGGTCGGCGAGGCGCAACAGCTCGGCGACGTCATCGGCGTGCGAGGCGACGCCGAGGGCCTCGTCGCCGGAGGTGACCCGGCGGGACCCGTCCAGGGCGGGGGCGTGGACGACGATGTGCGGGTGTTCGGGTGGGTGTGCCATTGCCATGCCTTCAGGCTGCTGCGCGGGCGCGGAATCCGCACCCCGGCACCAGGGCGGACTGCACCCGGGCGAAACGCCGCAGAGCGCCGGATGCGGGACCGTCCGCATCCGGCGCTCTCCGGCCGGTGAAGGTTCTTCGAGTGGTGTCCGTCCGACAGCGCGAGTCTGGGCGCGACAGGTCGTTCGCGCCGCCGGACGGAGTTTCCGGGGCCCCTTTTCGCCAAGGGGCGGGTGGTGGCTGGGACCGCGGCGGTGCGACGGGACCGGACGGCTTCTCCCCTCAGGTCGTAGGAGAAGCTCCGGTGCCCTTCACCACCGCACTGGCTCGCAGGCCGCCGCGGTCCTGGCCCTGCCCGCGCCGGCACCGTGCGGCCACCCCTCATCCGGGCCGCTCCGGTGCCTTCGCGAGCCGCGCACACGGTCCCGGCCTCCCCGCCGGGGCCCGTGCGCGAGCTGGTGGATCAGTCCTCGCGCAGGGCGCGGACCGCCTCCTGAACACGCTTGCCGTACTCCGGGTCGGCGGCGTGGAAGTGCGCGAGGTTCTTCTCGACCACGTCGTTGCGGGAGACCTGGGAGAGGCCGCCGGCGATGTTCGCGATCAGACGCTTCTTCTCGTCCCCGGTCATCAGGCGGTACAGCTCACCGGCCTGGAAGAAGGGGTCGTCCTTGGTGTGCAGCGGCGCCTCGTGGGTGCCGGTGTGGCCGGACACCGCGAGCGGGGCGGCCAGCGGGCGGCCGGTCTCGACCGGGCCGTCGTAGGAGTTCGGCTCGTAGTTCCTGGCGTCACGGCCCTGCGGGTTGGAGGCCATCAGGCCGTCGCGGCCGTAGTTGTCCGCGCCACCGGGCACCGCCTTCGGCGCGTTCACCGCGAGCTGGGTGTGGTTGACGCCCAGGCGGTAGCGGTGGGCGTCCGCGTAGGCGAACAGGCGGCCCTGGAGCATCTTGTCGGGGGAGGGGCCGATACCCGGAACGAAGTTGTTCGGGGAGAACGCGGCCTGCTCGACCTCGGCGAAGACGTTGTCCGGGTTGCGGTCCAGCACCAGCCGGCCCACGCGGCGCAGCGGGTAGTCGCCGTGCGGCCACACCTTGGTCACGTCGAACGGGTTGAAGCGGTAGTTCGCCGCCTCGGCCACCGGCATCAGCTGCACGTGCAGCGTCCAGGACGGGTACACGCCCCGCTCGATCGCCTGCACCAGGTCCGTCTGGTGCGAGGTCGGGTCCTGGCCCGCGAGCTCCGCCGCCTGCTCGGCGGTCAGGGAGCGGATGCCCTGGTCCGTCTTGAAGTGGTACTTGACGAAGAAGGACTCGCCCTTGCCGTTCGTCCACTGGTAGGTGTGCGAGCCGAAGCCGTCCATGTGGCGGTACGACGCCGGGATGCCGCGGTCGCCCATCAGCCAGGTCACCTGGTGCGTGGCCTCGGGGGAGTGCGCCCAGAAGTCCCAGACGTTGTCCGGCTCCTGACGGCCCGAGAACGGGTCGCGCTTCTGCGAGTGGATGAAGTCGGGGAACTTGATCGGGTCCTTGATGAAGAACACCGGGGTGTTGTTGCCGACGAGGTCGTAGTTGCCCTCTTCGGTGTAGAACTTCAGCGCGAAGCCGCGCGGGTCGCGGACCGCGTCCGCGCCGCCCAGCGAGTCGGCCACGGTGGAGAAGCGCAGGAAGACCTCGGTGCGCTTGCCGACCGTGTTCAGGAAGTCGGCGTGAGTGACGTCGGTGACGTCGTCGGTCACCTCGAAGTGACCGTAGGCGCCGGAACCGCGGGCGTGCACCACACGCTCCGGGATGCGCTCGCGGTTGAAGCGGGCGAGCTTCTCCAGCAGGTGCTGGTCCTGGATCAGGAGCGGGCCGCCGATGCCGGCGGAGGCGGAGTTCTGGTTGTCGGCGACCGGGGCGCCGGACTCTGTCGTGAGCACGCGCTGCGACATCGGGGACCTTCCGTGCGAGGGGTCAGCGGAAACTTGTTTCCGCTTCGTGGAGCCTAGATTTGGGGCGGAGGCACGTCAACAGTTTGTTGAAGTGGGTTCCGGGCGGCGCCGCCGCTCGGGCGCGACAGGACAGGTGTCAGCGACGGCGCCGCCCGGAAGTCTCGTGGGCCGCCCGCGGTCAGACCTGGGCGCCGGAGAGGCGCTCCACGGCCCGCAGCAGGGCCGAGTGGTCCAGGCCGCCGTCGCCCTGGGTGCGCAGCGAGGCGACCAGCTGGGCGACCACGGCGCCGACCGGCAGCGCGGCGCCGACGTTGCGGGCGGCGTCGGTGACGATGCCCATGTCCTTGTGGTGCAGGTCGATGCGGAAGCCCGGCTTGAAGTCGCGGGCCAGGAAGTTGTCCTTCTTCCGCGTCAGCACGGTGGAGCCCGCCAGGCCGCCGCCCAGGACGTCGAGGGCGGCCTTGAGGTCCACGCCCGACTTCTCCAGGAAGACGACGGCCTCGGCGCACGCCTGGATGTTCACGGCGACGATCAGCTGGTTGGCGGCCTTCACGGTCTGGCCCGAGCCGTGCGGACCGCACAGCACGATGGTCTTGCCCAGTGCCTCCAGGAGCGGCTTGGCCTCGTCGAAGTCGGCCTGCTCACCGCCGACCATGATGGACAGCACGGCCTCGACGGCACCGGCCTCACCGCCGGAGACGGGGGCGTCCAGGACGCGGACGCCCTTGTCCTTCGCGGCCTTCGCCAGGTCGACGGAGGTCTGCGGGGTGATGGAGGACATGTCGACCAGCAGGGCGCCGGACTTCGCGTTCTCCAGGATGCCCTCGGGGCCGTAGGCGATGGCCTCGACCTGGGGGGACGCGGGCACCATGGTGACGATCACGTCGGCGTCGCGCACGGCCTCGGCGATCGAGCCGGCCACGGTGCCGCCGGCGGCGGACAGGCGGTCCAGCTTCTCCTGCTCCAGGGTGAAGCCGGTGACCTGGTAACCCGCCTTGATCAGGTTCTCCGACATGGGGGATCCCATGATGCCGAGACCGATCCAGGCGACCTTGGGAAGCGTGCTCATGATGGGTGCCTCTCTGACAATCTCTGAAAAGTTCCTGCGGGGTGGCGTTCAGCGGGCCGCGCGGGCCTCGGCCGGCAGCCAGGTGAAGGACTCGGCGCTCGGGTTGTCGCCCGGCTTGTACTCCAGGCCGACCCAGCCGTCGTATCCGGCCTTCCTCAGCCGGCCGAGCAGCTCCTCCAGCGGGAGGGAGCCCGTGCCGGGCGCGCCGCGGCCGGGGTTGTCGGCGATCTGCACGTGGCCGGTCTTCGCGGCGTACGCGTCGATCACCCGCGGCAGGTCCTCGCCGTTCATGGACAGGTGGTACAGGTCCATGAGGAACTTGGCGTTGCCGAGCCCCGTGGCCTCGTTGACCTGGTCGACGACCGCGACGGCGGCCGGCGCCGACACCAGCGGGTACAGCGGCGACTCGGGCTCGTTGAGCGCCTCGACCAGCAGGACGGCGCCGATCCGGTCGGCCGCGCGGGCGGCGAGGACCAGGTTCTCCAGGGCGAGCCTGTCCTGCTCGGCCGGGTCCACGCCCTCGACGCGGTTGCCGTACAGCGCGTTGAGCGCCGTGCAGCCCAGCGACTTCGCGAAGTCGGCGGCCACGTCGATGTTGGCGCGGAACCGGTCCGACTCCTCGCCGAGGACCGACAGCGCACCGCGGTCGGGACCGGGCAGCTGTCCCGCGTAGAAGTTCAGCCCGGTCAGCTGCACGCCCGCGTCCTCGATGGCCTTCTTCAGGGCGTCGAGCTCGGCCTGCTCGGGGGTGGGCGAGTCGATCCAGGGCCACCACAGCTCGACCGCGGTGAAGCCGGCCGCGGCGGCGGCCGCGGGGCGCTCCAGGAGCGGGAGTTCCGTGAAGAGGATCGACAGGTTGACGTTGAAGCGCTGGTCTGCGGCTGTGCTCCACTCGAAACCTGGCATCGGGTGCCGCGCTCCCTTCCGTTCGATCGTGTTCCGCATTACGGAAGTTCGTTTCTGCTTAATGGAAGATTGCCGTCAGGGCTTCCGCCTTGTCAAGAGGGGGCGGCGGAAACGGTCACCGCGCGTTAGGTTGACCGGGTGCGATTGAGAGTGGAGTTCACGACCGAGCCCTTCGACCTGGACGAGGCACCCGCGCACGCGGTGGTGGCCCGGGAGGTCGTCGAGGCCGCCGAGCTGGACGCGGTCGACGTCGGCCCCTTCGGCAACACCGCCGAGGGCGGCGCCGACGGGGTGCTCACCGCCGTGGACGCGCTGCTGCGCCGGTCCTTGGAAGCGGGCGCCACCCGGATCTCGCTCCAGGTGAACGTGGTCGAGGAGAGTGCATCCGAGAAGAACGCGACCGAGGAGAGAGCGTCAGGGAAGAGCGCCGCAGAGGAGGGTGAGCGGTGACGGGTCCGGGGGAGGAACCCTTCATCGTGGCCGTGAAGCCCCTGGTCGACGCCATCGGCGGCGAGCTGCTCCCGCCCGACGAGGCGGGCCAGGACGACGTCGTGCTCTCCTGGGAGGGTGCTGACGTCGTCGCCGTACGCCTGCCGCAGCTCGCCGACTCCCTGGACCACATCCTGGCCGCCATGGAGCGTCGGCAGGGCAGGCCGCTGGCCGAACTCGACCGGCGGACCAAGCAGGAGGTCGTGCGGGTCCTGGAGGCGCGCGGCGCCTTCTCCGTGCGGCACGGGGTGGAGACCGTCGCGGGCGCCCTCGGCGTCAGCCGCTTCACCGTCTACAACTACCTCAACCGCGAGAAGGGCACCTGACCGCGAACGGGTCTTCGACCAGGTGCGACCTCGTGAACAGCAAGCCGCCGTCCGGTTACCGGGCGGCGGCTTTCGTTCTCCCGAATTTTCAACAAAGTGTTGACGGCTTGTTTCCGAGGGCGTTAGCTATCGGCACGCCCGTTCAGCACAAGGCCACGGAGGCTCCCGTGACGTCCATTTCCGCGTCGGGCCTGGCCCGTTTCAACACCCTCGAGGAGTCCGCCGCGCTCGCGGAACTCCACGAGGCGTGCGCCTCCACGGCGTGGGCCCGGCACCTGATCGCAGCACGCCCCCATGCCACCCCCGAGGACCTGTACGCCGCCAGTGACGCCGCCATGGCCGAGCTGACGGCGGACGACCTGGCGGAGGCGATGGCCGGGCATCCGCC
Organism: Streptomyces marokkonensis; assembly: GCF_039539045.1. Taxonomy (NCBI): domain Bacteria; kingdom Bacillati; phylum Actinomycetota; class Actinomycetes; order Kitasatosporales; family Streptomycetaceae; genus Streptomyces; species Streptomyces marokkonensis. Next base: position 29,792 of record NZ_BAABCQ010000067.1, on the reverse strand, counting down.
GATCGGCCGCCCCAAGCCGGGGGACCCGACCTCGTCCCGCGAACAGGCCGGGATGGCCGGCGCCGCCGAGGAACTCAAGGCGGAGATGCTCGAACTGAACCTGGCCTACCAGGAGAAGTTCGGCCACGTCTTCCTCATCTGCGCCACCGGCCGAACCGGCGAGCAGATGCGGGACGCGGCTGCGGAGCGGATCGGCAACTCGCCCGAGCAGGAGCGGGAGATCGTCCGCACCGAACTGGGGAAGATCAACCGCATCCGCCTGACCCGACTCGTCGAACAGGACGCCCGACCATGAGCACCAGCACCACCGCCTCCGTGTCCACGCACATCCTGGACACCAGCGTCGGCCGCCCCGCCGAGGCCGTAGCCGTCCAACTCGCCGCCCGCGCGGGCGGCGACGCGGACTGGCGGACACTCGGCGGCTCCGCGACCGACGCGGACGGCCGGTGCAAGGACCTGCCGGCCCTGCCGGAGGGCACCACACACGTACGACTCGACTTCGACACCGAGACGTACTTCGCCAAGAAACAAGCCGCGGCCCAGCAGGACGCCCCCGCGCTCCGGGACAGCGAGAACGGCCGGCCGGTGTTCTTCCCCGAGGTCACCATCACCTTCGCGGTGGTGCCCGGGGAGCACTACCACGTTCCGCTGCTGCTCAACCCGTTCGGCTACTCCGTTTACCGAGGGAGCTGACCGACACATGACCCGTTTCGTCCTGGGACAGAACCAGTACGGCAAGGCAGAGAACCGCGTTGTCAAGATCACGCGGGACGGCGACACGCACCACATCAAGGACCTGAACGTCTCCGTCGCCCTCTCCGGTGACATGGAGGAGGTCCACCGCAGCGGGTCCAACGCGAACGTCCTGCCGACCGACACCACCAAGAACACGGTGTTCGCCTTCGCCAAGGAGCACGGGATCGAGAGCGCCGAGGACCTCGGCGTCAAGCTCGCCCGCCACTTCGTGGACAACAACGACCCCATCCACCAGGCCCGCATCCGCGTCGAGGAGTACGGCTGGGAGCGGATCGAGACCTCGAAGGGCGGCGCCCGCTTCGTCGGCTCGGAGGAGATCGCCCACTCCTTCGTCCGCACGGGCCAGGAGACCCGCGTCGCGGAGATCACCTACGACGGCCACGGCATCCAGGTGCTCTCCGGCTTCAAGGACCTGACCGTCCTGAACTCGACCAACTCCGAGTTCTTCGGCTACCTGAAGGACAAGTACACCACCCTCAAGGAGGACTACGACCGGATCCTCGCCACCACCGTCTCCACCTGGTGGCGGCACAACTGGGACGGCGTCGACTCGCACGCCCCCGACTGGGACCGCTCGTACAGCGGAGTGCGCAAGCACGCGCTCCAGGCGTTCGCCGAGACCTACTCGTACTCGCTCCAGCAGACCCTCTTCGAGATGGGTGTGCGGGTGCTGAACTCCCGCGACGAGGTCGACGAGATCCGCTTCTCCATGCCCAACAAGCACCACTTCCGCTCGGACCTGTCGCCCTTCGGGATCGACAACGACCCCAAGGACGGCGCCGTCTACTACGCCGCCGACCGTCCGTACGGCCTGATCGAGGCCACCATCCTGCGCGACGGCGCCGAGCAACTCATCCCGGTCGACATGACCAACCTCTGACGCGGGAAGCGCGCCACCGGCCCGGCCCCCCCCCCGGGGCCGGTGGCGCGCCACACCGGAGGGAAGACCATGGCACAGCCTGCAACGGAGCCGGCGAAAGGCTCCTGTTCCACCCCGCCGGTGCACACGGAGGACGCCGTCACGTCCGTGCACCCGGTGGACGAGAAGCTCCACCCCTCGCGGCTCGCCCCCGCCGCGCTCCAGCACATCGCCGCCATGTACGCGGGCGTCGTCACCCCTCCACTCATCATCGGCCAGGCCTGCGGACTCGACCTCGAGGGCCGCACCAGGCTGATCGCCGCGAGCCTGCTCATCGCCGGTGTCGCGACCCTGCTCCAGACCCTCGGCGTCAAGGGCTTCATCGGCAACCGCCTGCCGTTCGTCAACGCGGCCTCCTCGGCCGGCATCGCACCCATCCTCGCCATCGCCGAGACCAACGGTGACGGCCGCCAACTCCCCGCCATCTACGGCGCGGTGATGGTCGCCGGCGTCTTCTGCCTCGCCGTCGGCCCGTTCTTCGGCCGGCTGCTCCGCTTCTTCCCACCCCTGGTCACCGGCGTCGTCATCACCCTCATCGGCGTCACCCTGATGCCGGTCCCGGTCGGCTGGGCCCAGGGCGGCGACGAGAGCGCCGCCGACTTCGGCTCGATGCGCAACCTCGCGCTCGCCGCGTTCACCCTCGCCGTCATCCTCGTCATGCAGCGCTTCGGCAAGGGCTTCCTCAAGCAGGTCGCCCTGCTCTTCGGCCTGCTCGTCGGCACCCTGGTCGCCATCCCCGTGGGCATGGCGGACTTCAGCGCCCTGAAGTCCGCGCCGGTGGCCGCGCTGCCCACGCCCTTCGCCTTCGGAGCCCCCGAGTTCCAGCCCGCGGCCATCCTGTCGCTGTGCATCGTGATGCTGGTCCTGATGACCGAGTCGTCCGCCGGCATGCTCGCCCTCGGCGAGATCTGCGACCGCCCCGCCGACGCCGAGGTGATCACCCGCGGCCTGCGCACCGACGGCCTCGCCACCCTGGTCGGCCCCGTCTTCGGCGGCTTCCCCACCTCCGCCTTCGCCCAGAACGTGGGCGTCGTCACCCTCACCCGGGTACGCAGCCGCTACGTCGTCGCCGTCGCCGGCGCCACCCTGCTCGTCCTGGGCGCCTTCCCGGTCCTCGGCGCGGTCGTCTCCCTGGTCCCCATGCCCGTCCTGGGCGGCGCGGGCATCGTGCTCTTCGGCTCGATCGCCGTCAGCGGCATCCGTACGCTGGCCGAAGCCGGCCTCGACGACAGCTCCAACATCATCCTGGTGGCCGTGGCGCTCGGCGCCGGCATCATCCCGCTGGCCGCGCCGACCTTCTACGCCGAGTTCCCCGCCTGGGCGCAGACCGTCCTCGGCTCCGGCATCAGCGCCGGCGCGCTCGTCGCGGTCACGCTCAACCTGTTCTTCCACCATCTCGGCACCCGGAGCCGCACCACCGTTCCGGCACTCAAATCCTCCTAGGGTCCTGCCGTGCCCTCCCCGTGGGTACTCACTCCAGCCCATGGGCCGCACTGAAAGAGAAGGAAGCAGCATGGCAGCATCATCGGCACCGGAGCGCGTGTCCGAGCGCGTGGTCGAGCGCGTGGTCATCGAGAACTGCGCGATCGCCACGGTGGACGCGGGCGACACCGAGATCGCCTCGGGCCACCTCGTCCTCGCGGGCAACAGGATCGAGTCCGTCGGCGCGGGAGGGGCACCCGAGGGCCTGGCGAACGTGGTGCGCCGGATCGACGCGACCGGTCACCTGGTCACGCCCGGCCTGGTCAACACCCACCACCACTTCTACCAGTGGATCACCCGTGGTCTGGCCACCGACCACAACCTGTTCGACTGGCTGGTCGCGCTGTACCCGACCTGGGCGCGCATCGACGAGCCGATGGCCTACACGGCGGCCCAGGGCTCACTCGCCATGATGGCCCGCGGCGGCGTCACCACCGCCATGGACCACCACTACGTCTTCCCGCGGGGCTCCGGCGACCTGTCCGGGGCGATCATCCGCGCCGCCCGCGAGATGGGCGTCCGCTTCACCCTCGCCCGCGGCTCCATGGACCGCGGCGAGTCCGACGGCGGACTGCCGCCGGACTTCGCGGTGGAGAGCCTGGACGGCGCGCTCGCCGCCACCGAGGCCACCGTCCGGGAACACCACGACGCCTCCTTCGACGCCATGACCCAGGTCGCGGTCGCCCCCTGCTCCCCCTTCTCCGTCTCCACCGAACTGATGCGCCAGGGCGCGGAGCTGGCCCGCCGGCTCGGCGTACGGCTGCACACCCACGGCTCGGAGACCGTGGAGGAGGAGAAGTTCTGCCACGAGCTGTTCGGCATGGGCCCGACCGACTACTTCGAATCCACCGGCTGGCTCGGCGAGGACGTGTGGATGGCGCACTGCGTCCACATGAACGACTCCGACATCGCCGCCTTCGCCCGCACGAGGACCGGCGTCGCGCACTGCCCGTCCTCCAACGCGCGACTCGCCGCCGGAATCGCCCGCGTCCCCGACATGCTCGCCGCCGGCGTCCCGGTCGGCCTCGGCGTCGACGGCACCGCCTCCAACGAGTCCGGCGAACTCCACACCGAACTGCGAGGCGCCCTGCTGATCAACCGCCTCGGCGCCCACCGCGAGGCCGCGCTGAACGCCCGCCAGGCGCTGCGCCTGGGCACCTACGGCGGTGCCCAGGTCCTGGGCCGGGCCGCCGAGACCGGCTCGCTGGAGGCGGGCAAGCTGGCCGACCTGGTGCTGTGGCGGATGGACACCGTCGCCCACTCCTCGATCGCCGACCCGGTGACCGCCCTGGTCCTCGGCGCAGCCGCCCCGGTCACGGCGTCGTTCGTGAACGGCCGCCAGATCGTCGAGAACGGCCGACTGCTCACCGCCGACGAGGACGCCATCGCCCGCTCCACCCGGGACGAGGCACGACGCCTGGCAACGATCGCCGCACAGGGATGAGCAGCAACACCGCACAGCAGAGCTGAGCAGCACCTCCGAACAACCGAACACCACTTGATCTCCGGCCGGGAGGGACGGCTTCCGGCCGGTAGCCGTGGACCCGAGCGGGGTCCATGGCGGCTGTCTCCGGGGCGCGTGCGCCCAAGCGCGCACGCTCCCGGAGCGGTCACCGTTTCCCGGAACGGTCCGTCCCGGTCCCGCACGACCACCACCCGCACCACCTCCCTGACACCCGCGTCAGAGCCGACGTGTACCCGACCGGAGGAACGCCGCCGTGGCCGACCACCCTGTTGACGAGAAACTCCCGCCACTGAAAATGGCGACGACCGGCCTGCAGCACGTGGCCGCCATGTACGCCGGAGTCGTCGCTCCACCACTGATCGTCGGTGCGGCCATCGGCCTGACCGCGACCGAACTGACCTTCCTCACCGGCGCCTGCCTGTTCACCGCCGGCCTCGCCACCTTCCTGCAGACGCTGGGCATCTGGAAGATCGGCGCCCGGCTGCCCTTCGTGAACGGCGTCACCTTTGCCGGCGTCGCCCCCATGACCGCGATCGTCGCCTCCACCGAGGACAAGTCCGACGCGTTGCCGATCATCTTCGGCGCCGTCATCGTCGCCGGACTCATAGGTTTCTTCGCGGCCCCCTTCTTCAGCAAGGCGATCCGGTTCTTCCCACCGGTCGTCACCGGTACGGTCATCACCCTCATCGGTATATCCCTGCTGCCCGTGGCCTTCGGCTGGGCGCAGGGCCCCAGCCCCGAGGCCGACGACTTCGGATCGTCGACCAACCTGGGCCTGGCCGCGATCACCCTCGTCATCGTCCTCCTGCTGCGCCGCTTCACCCGCGGCTTCGTCAAGCAGATCGCCGTGCTGCTGGGTCTGGTCGCGGGCACGCTCATCGCCATCCCGTTCGGCGTCACGGACTTCGGGCCGGTCGCGGACGCGAGCATTGTCGGCTTCCCGACCCCGTTCCACTTCGGCGCCCCGCAGTTCCAACTCGCCGCGATCCTCTCCATGTGCGTGGTGATGGTGGTCTCGATGACCGAGTCCACCGCCGACATGCTCGCCCTGGGCGAGATCGTGGATCGCCCGGCCGACGAGAAGACCATCGCGGCCGGCCTGCGCGCCGACACCCTCGGCTCCGCGCTGAGCCCGGTCTTCAACGGCTTCATGTGCAGCGCCTTCGCTCAGAACATCGGCCTCGTCGCGATGACGAAGATCCGCAGCCGCTTCGTCGTGGCCGCGGGCGGCGGCTTCCTGGTTCTGATGGGCCTGTGCCCGATGGCCGCCTCGCTCATCGCCGTCGTGCCCCGCCCGGTGCTCGGCGGCGCCGGCGTGGTGCTGTTCGGCTCGGTCGCGGCCAGCGGTATCCAGACCCTGGTCCGGGCGAGCCTCGACAAGGACAACAACGTCCTGATCGTGGCGGTCTCCCTGGCCGTCGGCATCATCCCGATCGCGGCGCCGGAGTTCTACCACTCGTTCCCGGAGAACGCGAAGATCATTCTCGACTCGGGCATCTCGACCGGCTGTCTGGCCGCCGTCCTGCTCAACCTGGTCTTCAACCACATCGGCGGCCGGGGGAAGGAAGCGGAGGACGTGACCCATCCGATGGAGGCGGGAACGGAGATCACCGAGGCATCCCGGGCCCCGGCCACCCCGTGAGACCGGCACCGGGTGAACCCCGGGCCTTAAAGAGGGCCGGCGCCTCGACCAGAGGCGCCGGCCCGCACATGTTCCGGGCGTCGACGCGCACACGTCCCGGGGGCGGTACTGCGGGGCGACCGGTTGCCCGGGCCGCCCCGCAGTCCGTACGAAGGCCGGCTCAGTCTTCCCACATGGCGCGCACGTAGGAGTCCAGCTCCGCCAGCAGACCGTCCTCACTCTCAGGTGTCCGAGTGATCGATCCGCCGCCCTTCTCGAGCATCACGATCGAGGGCAGCAAGAGCCCACGGAGGAGACCGTGCAGGACGAAGTTGTTGGTGGCGCAATACCTGTCGTAAAGCCCCTGGGTGAACTGTTGGAACACGGCCAGGTCCACGTCACTTCCACCGAGTCGCTCGTTCTCGGTCAAGCCCGTCGACATACCGTGCAGTTCGCCGGCTTCCCGGGCAAGGGCCACGTAGGCCTGCCCCACCCTGAGCGCCGGATCCCACAGAGTTCTTGACCTGTCGGTGGCTTGGAACGGGTAACCCATCAGAACCACTTCGTCATGATGTGCACGTCCGGATACTTCTCCCTCAGTTTCTGGAACCGGGCCTCGACTGCCTCCATGAACCGCGAGTCCTGATTCGGCCTGGTGAACCGGAAGCCGATGGAGGCATCTCGATAATGCTCGGGAAGCTGCTTACGAGCCCTCAGGTACTTCTCGAACTTCTCCTCGATGTGCTCATCGAGCCAGCCGTCGTCTGCCCAGTAGCCGAGAACGCTCTTGTCCTCCCACAGGATGTCATCCTCGAAGAGGTCGATGTCGGTGATGATGTTCCCCGTGTCAGGGTCGAACACATCGTAGTCGATCTTACCCTCGAGACAGCCCTTGCCGACCCCCGCCGCCTGTGCGGCCATCATGGTCGTCATACCGGAGACGATCTTGCAGCCGCGCTTGGCCCACGTAAGGCCCTCGTAGGCCTTGTTCAGCGCCTTGAGTTTGCTGGAAATGAGGACATCCACCGCGAGGAATCCGCAGTTGGATAGGTCCCTTTTGTCGAGGCACGCTTCGAGTTCTGTGAGGCCGGTGAGTTCTGCGGTGACGCCCCACAGTTCTTCCATGGCGTCGCCGAACTCGTCCCCATAGGCGATGATGTCGCAGTAGACGTCGCTGTGCTGGCACCAGCGGGCGAACTCCTGTGGGTCGCAGGGGACGATTGACTGTCCGCAGCGGTATTGCTTGCGGGCACGGACGCCAGGGTCGTTCATCGCCTTCTGCTTGGCGGCGATGGCGGCCTTGCGGCGGACTTCCTCCTCTTCCCGGTACTTCTTGACCGCGATGGTGAAGGCCTCGGTGGCAGCTTTGAGTGCGGCATCGGCGTCCTTGCCGGCGGCGATCGCCGACGCGCGTGCCTGGTCGGCGGCGACCCATGCGCGAGACGCCGACACCTGAGCCATGTCCGAGGAGAGGGTGGCGTCCGTGGCGGACAGGGCGGCGTCCTCGGCTGCGAGGTTGGCGTCCTGGGCTGCGGCGCGTGCGGTCGCGGCGGACTCGGCAGCGCTGGCCGCCGAGGCTTCGGCGTCCTTGGCGTGCTGGGCAGCCTCGTCGGCGTATCCCTGGGCCTCCTCGGCGTATTCGTCCGCCTTCACCGCCCAGCCGTTGGCCTCGTCGGCGGCCTTGCGGGCCTTGGCGGCCACCTTCTGCGCGAGCGCGGCATCCTTCTGGGCGTTCGCCGCGACCTTCGACGCGTCGGCAATCAGCTTCTGGACCTGAGCCACGTGAGTGGCCGTGAGGTGGTCCTTGCGCGCCGCCTTGTACTGACCGGAGGCGATGAAGGCGTGCAGCGTCGCAGGCGAGCCCTCCAGCGCGACCCGGGCCGCGGACTTGACCTCGGGACCACCGACGGAGACCAGCTGCGCGGCTCTGACTCGCTCGTCCTGGTTCCGCGCGGTGTACTGCGTCTCGACCAGGAACTCACTGTATTTCTTCGGGTCGCCGCTATTGAGCGCCGCCCTGCCCGTCTCGGTGACGACCGGGCCCGCCTCGGAGACGACCTGTGCGATGGCCACGCGCATGCTCTGGGAAGCCACCTGGTACTGGCCTCCATTGACGAAGGCGGTGACGGTCGCGGCGTCGCCGGCGAGTGCGACCTCAGCCGCTGCCCGGATCTCCGGGGTTGCGCTCTCTTCGGCGAGGCGCGCGACGTAGGAGCGCTCGTCCTGCTGCCCGGCGGTCTCCCAGCCGTTCTTCAGATAGTCGAGGACGACGTCGCCGGGGCCGGCCAGTGCGGCTTCGGCTGCCGCTCGTTCCCAGGCCGTTCCGTTCTTCATCGCCAGTACGGCCAGCTTCCGACCCTGGGCCGCTATCGCGGCCCGGTCGGCGCCCGGTTCGGCGGCCTCGGCCACCAGCCGGTCGCGTTCGGCGTCCCGGTCCAGGACTGCCTGCTCCAGCTCGGCCAGACCCTCGGTGCGGGCGGCGTGCGCCGCCTTCTGGTCCCTGGCACGTTCGATGCCGGCGTTGGTGCGGCCCAGCAGCTCCTCGGCCTCCACCTCGCGGGCGAGCGTGTAGATCTCCTGGGCTTTGGCCACGGTGGCCGAAGCCGTGTTCGCGGCCGCGGTGGCGGCGTTGGCATGCGCGGTGGACTTGGTGGCCGCCGTAGCGGCGTCACCCGCATGCTCGGCGGCATCGTCCGCCGCGGCTGCTGCGTTCCTCGCGTGAGTCGCCGCTGATCGAGCGGCGTCACGGGCGTCCCCTGCGGCCGTGGCAGCTTTGCGGGCGAGTCTTTCGGCTTCGGCGGCGGCACGGTTGGCCTCCTGCGCGTGGCGCCTGGTGGCTGCCGCGGCGGCACGCGCCTCGGCGGCGGCAGCGCTGGAGTCCCCCGCGTAGCCACTCGCCGCTGCCGCGGCGTCAGCCGCGAGATTGGCATTGCTGCCCGCGCTCCTTGCCGAGGCCGCGGCGTCACCGGCCGCGGTGGCTGCCTTGAACGCCTCGTCGGCGGCGTCAGCGGCCAGGTCGGCGCCCTTGGCGATGTTGCGTGCGTTCTCCGCGGCGGTACGCGCGGCGTCCGCGTTGTCCGCGTCCACAGCGGCGTTGGCTGCCGCGGCCTGGGCGCGGGCTGCGGCCTGGGATGCGGCAGCGGCGGCGGCCGCCGCCTGAGAGGCAGCGTTCGCGGCTATACGCGCGGAATTGTTCGCGGCACGAGCTGCGTTGATCGCCTTCTGGGCCGAGGCGGCAGCCTGGGTGGCTGCCTTGGCGGCACGGCCCGCGGCACGGGCGGCCTTGCCGGTGTCGTCCTTGGCGGCCTCGGCCTCGGCTGCGGCCTTTAGGGCCGCTTCCTTGGCCAGTTTGGACGCCTCGATCGCTTCTGCAGATGCCTCCTTGGCCGCCTTGGTCTCCTTGGCCGCCTGCCGGCCCGCCTCCTGCGCCTGCCGGGCCAGCTGGGCAACCGTGGAGTGCTCCACGTCCTTGTTGCGCGCGACGAACTGGCCGACCTCCAGGAATTCCCGACGGTCCTCCGGCGGGCCGTACAGCGCCAGACGCCCCGCGGCCTGCACGTTGGCGCCGCCCACGCTGATGATCTGGACGACCTGCACGCGCTCGTCCTGCTCACGCGCGGTGTACTGGCCCGCGCTGAGGAACGCGCTGACGTCCTCCGGCGTACCGTTCAGCGCGGCCCGCCCGGCGTCCTGCACGTTCGGCCCGGCGGTGCTGATGATCCTCGCGACTTGAACGCGCTGGTCCTGCTCCAGCGGATCCTGCCAGCCGTCGTCCAGGAAGTCTTCCAGAGCGCCGGGCGTGTCGGCCAGTGCGGCTCGGGCCGCGGTCAGGAGCTCCGTACCGCCGACACTGGCCATCTGGGCGGTGGTCACGCGATTGTCCTGGTGCGCGATGCCGTCCACAGCTGCGAGGAACGCCTGGAGGTCGGCATCGGTCCCGGTCAGCGCGGCCTCGGCCGCTGCCTTGACCCCGGGCCCGCCCTCCTTCCAGTAGTCCACGACCCGGCCGCGGTCCGTGGGAGTCGCCTCCGCCAGGGCGGCAAGCTGTACCGCCGACGTCGGAGCTTCCTCGGCCACGGCGGGGGTGGACCCCAGCAGGCTCACAGTCAGGGCGAAGGGCAACAGGCCCAGCGCCGAAGCTCGTATCATGCTCCAGGCTCCGCGCGGGCCTCTCGGCCCTTGGGTTCTTCGGTTCACCAAAGACTCGTCTCGTTCGAGGCAGCTCTCACCGGCTGCCGATTCGGTGCTGCGTGATCTTAAGCATCGGTTGATGCAGTGTGAGAAGAGCGTGTCAGCCCGGTAGTTGGAGCGACGTCGTGCGCTTCAGCACTCTCTACCGGGCACCGCAGGGGAGGCGATTGACGCCGGCAGGCGAGCGTCCTCCTGTGTGGCGGATCGCACAGGAATCCTCATCTGTCGATACGTTAGTCTTCAGCGGCATTCTGATCGTCAGCCAGTACAGCGTGACGGGGGCAAGGGTTTGGGGGCACCGTTTCGGACTTGGTGCCACTCCGCGCTGCCTGAAGGGACTTTTGATGACATCACGCGTACGCAGACGCATGCTGGTCGGTATCGCAGCGACAGTCGCCTCCGTGGCAGGGGTGACCTCGATCGCCTTCGCCACGTCGGCCCCGTCCTCGGTTTCGGCGGGCACCGCGGCGGCGGACTTGCCTCCGTCCGCGGTCGAGGATTTCAACTACCCGAATGCCGAGCAGGTCCTCGCAGAGGAAGGCATTCTCCTGAAGAGGGGCGACGGCCACATCACGCTGGCCGACTGTGACTTCTCAGTCGATCAGATCAGGGTGCAGACCGTCGCTGACCCAACGGTGGGCCGGAAGGAGCTGTACTGCTTCAAGGCCACTGACGCGGTCGGCTATATCACCTTGGAACTTCCCCGCGTGTTCGCCCTCGAAGCCGCGGACCGGCCCATCAGCGCCGACCTGACCGCCGAAGGCGAGACCACCACCGTGAACGTCGCCGAGGGGCAGTTCGTCACTGTGGGCGAGGGAGACCTTCCTTCCGGGGGCAAGCAATCCGTTCTGGTCGAGATCCGCGTCACGGGCTGACCGACTCCGACCGAGGCCAGGTTCGGGTGATCGGCCGAACGGCCCCTGACGATCCGGCGCCGGTGGATCGCCGTGCCGCCTTCGGGCTCGGACTCGGGCTGGACGACTGCGGCGTCGATCACCTTCCTGCGGTGTCGGGCGCCGGCCCGTGCCGGTCACGTGGAGAGCCGTGATGGCGATCCGAGAGAGCGGGTGAAGGTTGCCTGGCCCTACGCAACCTCGAGTGGGACGGGCCGGCGCCCGCACCGTCCATGGACGCCCGGGGGGCGCGGGTCACAGACCGAGGACTCCGGGCTCCGCGGCCAGTTCCTTGAACTGCTGTCGTGGATCGGCCACCAGCTTGCGGGCGCTCAGGCCGATGACCCCGCCGACCGCATCGATCTCGGCGGCCACCGTGCCGTCCGCCTTGCAGATGATCTGCCGATCCGGAAGGTATTGCACTCGCCCCACGCGAACCCACACGTCACCTCCACCTCGTTCCCGGTGAGCAGCTCCCGCCGGAAGCGGAGGGTCGTCTCCAGGGCGACGGGGCCCACGCCCCGGGCCACGAATCGGCCTGCCGGATGCCGGCCGCCTGGAACAGCGACCAGCGGGTGTGCTCCACGTAGTTCAGGTACACGGACTGGCTCAGATGTCCCTGTGCGTCGGTCTCGTGCCCGCGGACGGTCGCGGGCACGGCAAACAGCTGGCTCACCGCTACCGCCTATCCTCCTGGACGTGCTGACCGACCGATCTTGGCATGTTCCTCACACCCTGCGCGGGGAGGCCAGCAGATAACGGGTCCGCGTGCGCGGCTCGGTGTGCTCCCCCGCCTGCCAACCGGCCCGGACCAGCACCGCAGCGCAGTCCCGCAGTGCCGTGCCAGCGGACTCGTACACGGCGACGGCCTCGGGCTGCGGCGTCGCACGTACCCGGTAGCCGTCACCGTCGTCTGGCCCGGCCGGCCGGCACCCGGCCGCCTCCAGAGCCAGCGCGGCGGCCTGTACGAGATGCGTGCACTCCCATCTGCACGGCCGGTCCGTCGCCCCGTCGGGATGCGTCATCCGGCGCAGCTCCAGCAGCCCCTGCCATGCGCTCCGCACCTCACGCAGTCGCGCCGGACCACCTTCCGGCGCGGGATCCTCGCCGCCGACCCGCGAGATGAACACGCCACCGGCGGCCGGCGAGGGCGGCTCGGCAGCCGGAGGCGCCTCGTCCTCGTCGGAATCCTTCCGTATCCGGTGCCCTGCCGGCGTCAGGAAGTGGTCGTGCGGCGGGCGCGGGTGCCGGAAGGCGAGCCCCCGCTTCACCAGCGTCGCAAGCTGCGCCTCCGTGCTTCTCAGACGCCCGGTCACGGGGTCGGCGGCGGCGATGACACGCTGCTGGGCGGCGGTCGGCGACAGTGCCACGGCGTGCTTCTCCCCTCATGGGTCATACCTCAGAAGGCTAAGACACAGGTCTGACATTCCACGCGGCCACCACCGGCCGCGCGTGCTCCGTGCCCAGCCGGCACAGCGTGCCCGTGCCCAGCTGGAACAGTGCCCCGTGCGACGCCGGAAGCCCCAGGTAGCGCGCGGTGAGCGCCCGCAGGAAGTGCCCGTGCGCCACCAGCACCACGCACCCCTCCGTGTTGGCGAAGGCGGCCTCCACCCTGGCCAGCACCCGGTCGGCCCGATCGCCGACCTGCTCCGGAGACTCCCCGGGACGGTCCGGGGGCCCGGGCTCGACCCCGTCCGTGAACAGGAACCAGTCCGGCCGGCTGCGATGGATCTCCACCGTCGTGACCCCCTCGTACCCGCCGTAGTCCCACTCGTGCAGGTCGGGGTCGATCCGCACCTCCTCCTGCAACCCGATCAGCTCGGCCGTCTCCCGGGCCCGCTGGAACGGGCTGACGAACGCGGCCCCGATCCGGTGCGACCGGATCAACGGCACGAGACTCCGCGCCTGGTCCCGCCCGTGTTCGGTCAGTGGCACGTCCGTCAGCCCGGTGTGCCGCCCGGACCGCGACCACTCGGTCTCGCCGTGCCGGACCAGAAAGAGATCACCCATGCCGCCCAGGCTACGGTCGGAAACCTGGCGATCGGTGCGCGCGTACGTCCGCGTGTGCCGTGTCGGTGCCCCGCCGTGCCCGGGAGCCGTCGGACCCGGGTACGGCGCGGCCCGTGGACGGCGAACCCGGGGACGCCGGGGAGGGCGATAATGAACCCATGCGGTCACGTGGCGAGTTGGGGGACTTCGTACGCTCACGGCGGGCCAGGATCCGGCCCGAGGACGTCGGTTTCGCCTCCGGCTCGGGCCTGCGGCGCGTGCCGGGGCTGCGCCGTGAGGAGCTGGCGCACCTGGCGGGGGTGAGCATCGACTACTACGTACGCCTGGAGCAGGGCCGAAACCGCAGCGTCTCGGACGCCGTGCTCGGTGCGGTGGCCGCCGCCCTGAGGCTGGACGAGGACGAGCGCGCCCATCTCTTCCGACTGGCGCGGCCCCAGAGCCCGGAGCCGGACACCGGGCAGTCCGTCCCCGGTGAGGCGGCTCGCCCCGGCGTGCGCAGGCTGCTGGAATGGATCACCGCTCCCGCGCTCGCCATGGGCCGCCGGATGGACGTACTGGCCTGGAACCGGCCCGTGTGCGCCCTCATCACCGATTTCGCCGCACTGCCCGTGGCCGACCGCAACCTGTGCCGACTCCATCTGCTGAACGACGAGATCGGCGGCCGCTACCCCGACCGCGAGATGATCGCCCGCGAGGCGGTGGGCCATCTCCGCATCGCGGCGGGCCGCTTCCCCGAGGACCCCGAACTCTGGCGGCTGGTCGAGGAACTCAACGAGGGCAGCGAGGAGTTCCGGCGCCACTGGCAGCAGCACACCGTGCGCACCAAGTCCCACGGTCTCAAACGCATCGACCACCCCGAGGCCGGCCCGCTCACGCTCTCGTACGAGATCACCCACTTCCCCCAGGACCCCGAGCTGAGCCTCCTCGTCTACACGGCCGCTCCGGGCTCGCCCGAGGAGGAGGCGCTGCGCGTCATGGCCAAGGCGTAGGCCGGTGAGGGGGCACCGGGAGTACCCAGGTTCGCCGTGCCCCCGGTGGGACGGAGCGGAGGGAACCGGGCCCCGACCGGCCCAGGATGGACGAAACCACCCGCCCCACCTACCCCACCGAGGCCTCCATGCGCCTGCTCGCCTCCGCCCTGGCAACCGTCACCGTGATCGCCGTCACCGCCGTCGCCGGCTCCCAGGCCGCCGCCGGCTCCGAATCCGCTGCCCGCTCCGGATCCGCCACCGCGCGGCTCCCCGACCACTACGTGATCCCGGGGGAGAAGGCCTTCCCCACCGGGGTGGCCTACGACCCGCGCAGCGGGCACTACTACGTGGGCAGCGCCCAGGACGGCACCCTCTACCGGGGGCATGTACGCAAACCCGCCGCACGGGTCTGGTCGCCCGACGGGCGGGACGGACGGTCCTTCACCGCCGGCATGACCATCGACGGTGAGGGGCGGCTCTACGTCAACGGGGGCGCCACGGGCACGCTGCGGGTCTACGACTCGGCGACCGGCACCCTGCTGACCACACAGCACGGCGCGAAGGGCGGTTTCGTCAACGACGTCACGGTGGCCGCGGACGGTACCGCCTACGTCACCGACTCCTTCAAGCCGGTCGTCTACCGCCTGACCGAGGACGAGCGCGGCCGGTGGAGGCTGGAGCACTGGCTCGACGTCGACGCCTCGGGCGTCGACTGGATCGACGGACAGCACAACCTCAACGGCATCGTGGCGGTCGGCAGCCGCCACCTGCTCGCCGTGCAGAGCAACACCGGGAAGCTGTGGCGCATCGACCGCTCCACCGGCCGGACCACCGAGGTCGACCTCGGCGGCCACACCCTGGTCAACGGCGACGCCCTGGCATGGAGGGACGGCCGCCTCTACGTCACCCAGGGCAACCTGTACGACGATCCCGACACGGAGCCGCAGGTCGCCGTCCTCGAGATGGACGAAGACCTCTCGAGTGGCCGGTTCGTGCACGGTCTCGTGCCGCCCGAGGGCCTGCTTCACCCCTCCGCCGCGGTCATCACCGACCACGACCGTCTTCTCGTCGTGAACAGCCAGTACAACCGCTGGGCCGTCGGACTTCCCCCGCAGAGCCTGCCCTTCACGGTCTCCAGCCTGCCGATCGAGTAGCGGACGACGACCGGTACGGCGCCGCACGGACGGCCGACCGGGGTGCCGCTCCCCGGGCCGCGGCTACTGCCGGTACCCGCTCAGGAAGCGCCCGATCCGCCCGATCGCCGCCTCCAGGTCGTCCGCGTGGGGCAGCGTCAGGATGCGGAAGTGGTCGGGGGAGGGCCAGTTGAAGCCGGTGCCCTGGACGACCTGGATCTTCTCCCTCAGCAGCAGGTCCAGGACGAACCTCTCGTCGTCGTGGATCTTGTGCACGGCCGGGTCGATGCGCGGGAACGCGTACAGCGCGCCCTTCGGCTTCACGCAGGAGACGCCGGGGATCTCGTTCAGCTTCTCCCAGGCCACGTCCCGCTGTTCGCGCAGTCGCCCGCCCGGAGCCGTCAGCTCGTGGATGGACTGGCGACCCCCGAGCGCGGCCTGGATGGCGTACTGGGCGGGCGCGTTGGCGCACAGCCGCATGGAGGCCAGCATGGTCAGGCCCTCCAGGTAGTCGCGGGCGTGCTGCCGCGGGCCGGTGACCACCATCCAGCCGGAGCGGAAGCCCGCCACCCGGTACGTCTTCGACAGGCCGCAGAAGGTGAGGACCACTAGGTCGGGGGCGAGCGCGGCGGCCGAGTGGTGCACGGCGTCGTCGTACAGGATCTGGTCGTAGATCTCGTCGGCGAAGACCATCAGGCCGTGGCGGCGGGCGAGGTCGAGGATGCCCTCGACGATCTCCTTGGGGTAGACGGCGCCGGTGGGGTTGTTCGGGTTGATGACGACGACCGCCTTGGTGCGGTCGGTGATCTTGGACTCCATGTCGGCCAGGTCCGGGTACCACTCCGCCTGCTCGTCGCACAGGTAGTGCACCGCCTTGCCGCCCGCGAGGGAGGTCACCGCCGTCCAGAGGGGGAAGTCGGGGGCGGGGATCAGTACCTCGTCGCCGTCCTCCAGCAGGGCCTGGACGGCCATGGAGATCAGCTCGGAGACGCCGTTGCCCAGGAAGACGTCGTCCACGTCCACTTCCAGGCCGAGCGCCTGGTAGCGCTGGGCGACGGCTCGCCGGGCGGAGAGGATGCCGCGCGAGTCCGTGTAACCGTGCGCCCGCGGCAGCATGCGGATCATGTCCTGGACGATCTCCTCCGGCGCCTCGAACCCGAAGGCGGCCGGGTTGCCGGTGTTGAGGCGCAGCACGCTGTGCCCCGCCTCCTCCAGCGCGTTGGCGTGCTCGATGACCGGGCCGCGGATCTCGTAACAGACCTCGCTGAGCTTGTTCGACTGCCGGAATTCCATGCGGCGCTTCCCCTCCGGTATCTGGTGTTGCTTGGTTTTACCAAGTTGGAGCTTGGAAAGTCCAACAACTTGTCTACACTGCGTCGCATGTCACCTCGCCGAAGCTACGACCAGTACTGTTCCGCCGCCCGCGCGCTCGACACCGTCGGCGACCGCTGGACCCTGCTGATCGTCCGGGAGTTGCTCGCAGGACCGCGGCGCTACACGGACCTGCACGCCGACCTGCCCGGCGTCAGTACGGACGTACTCGCCTCGCGGCTCAAGGACATGGAGCGCGACGGGCTGACGACCCGGCGCCGGCTGCCCCCGCCGGGAGTGGCGTACGTCTATGAACTCAGCCGGCGCGGACGCGGGTTGCTGCCGGTGCTGGAGGCGCTGGGGGTGTGGGGCGCCGGAGAGCTGGGGGAGCGGCGGCCGACGGACGCCGTACGGGCGCACTGGTTCGCGCTGCCCCTGCTGCGGGCCCTGCGGGAGGCCGGGGCTGGCGAGGGGCTCGTCGAGGTCCGGCTGGAGGAGGGGGAATTCCATCTGCACGCGGGTACGGACGAGCGCCGGGGACCCGTGTACGGCGACGGGCCCGCTCCGGCGGAACCCGACGCCCGCCTGGTGCTGGACGCCGGCACCTGCGCGGCGCTCAGTCGCGGGGAGCTGGACCTGGGGGAAGCGGTGCGCGACGGCCGCGTCGAGGTGACCGGTGACGGCACGGTGGCCAAGACGCTTCAGGCGGGGTGAAACGTCAGGAGGCCCGCCGGGGGCGGGCCTCCTGAGCGGGTGTCAAGCAGCGGGCGGCACCCGCGAGGGCCGCCCCGACCCGCGGGTCAGCGCGTACCCGCCGATGCCCGCGAGCGCGGCCAGCACGCCGCCGATCCCGGTCCACACCCACCGGTCGGACCACCAGCCGGAGGACCAGCCGTCCTCGGGCTCGATCGCGGACAGCACGGTGCCGCCGCCCGAGCCCTCCTCGTCCGCCGGGGACTTCATCGCCACGCCCGGTACCAGCGGCTCGGCCAGCGAACCGTCCACCGCGGCAGCCCCGCCGATGTCCTTGGAGTCCACCCGGACCTCGGTGGAGACCGGGACGCCCAGGTCGGAGGTCGGCAGGTTCACCGCCGTCAGCCGGACGTAGTACGTACCCGGCAGCGGGTCGTTCGCCCACGGCTCCGACCACGCGCGGACCGTTCGCAGCACACAGGCCAGCTCCAGGGAGGAGGTGCCGGGCGCGGCGGTGCGGGTCTGCGCGCCGTACTGGCAGGCCTGACGGCGGCGCAGACCGTCGTACACGTCGATCCGCCAGGTCTCGGCGGCGTGTGTCTCGGGCAGCTTCACCGTGGCCTTCACGGTGGGACGCTGACCGGCGTCCGCGGGGAACGACCAGTACAGGTAGTCGCCCGCGGAGCCGTTCGCCGTGGCCCGCTGCCCCTGCTCGAACTCGGCGGCCGTACGGAAGGACGTGCCCGCCTCGGTCGGCGCACCGCCGTCGGCCGACGGGTCCGCGGAGGGTGAGGAGTCGGCTGCCGCGGGGGTCGCGGCGAGGCCGAGCAGCAGCACGGCGGCGCTCAGCGTTCGGGTGATACGCATCAGTTGGCCCTCCAGACCGCGAACCGCCAGCGCGACAGCCAGCCCCACAGCAGACCCGCGACGAAGCCGATGAGCACCAGCACGCCGAGCAGCCACCAGCCACGTCCGAGGCCGAAGGAGGCCACGTCGTCGGAGTCGCCCGGACCGTCCACCACGTCGACGGTCAGCTCCAGCGGCAGCCCGGGCGTGGTCTTCACACCGGCGGCGACGGAGAAGGAGTTGGTGACCTGGAGGCACACGGTCTCGGCCGGGGCGTCCTCCTCGTCGCTCTCCGCCTTCGGGTAGCGCAGCCCCGTCGAGAGCGCGTCCGTACGGCCGTTGCCCGCCGCCTCGCCGCGCACGATCTCCCGGCCGTGCACCGTCACCGCTCGAAGCAGCACCCCGTAGGACGGGTTCACGGTCCGGTCGGCGCCCACGCTCACCGAAGCGCGCAGCTCCTGGCCCGGTTCGACGTCCACCCGGTACCACCGCTGCTTCCCGAACTCCTCGCGGTCGGTGTACAGCCCCGATTCCAGTGCCGGTGCCTTGGCGCAGGTGTCCGCGCCCTCGGTGGCGACCGGCGTCACCACCGGGTCGGTCGCCCGGTCCACCAACTGGTTCACCTTGTCGGTGAGTTCGTCGGTGTGCTCGACCGAGGTGTATGTCCCGCCGGTCGCCTCGGCGATGCAGCTGAGCTGCTGCCGCATCTTGGCGTTGGGGACCAGGCCCAGTGTGTCGATGGTCAGCCCGATGCCCTTGGCGGCGATCTCTCGGGCCACCTCGCACGGGTCGAGCGGGGCGCAGGTGTCCTCGCCGTCGCTGATCAGCACGATGCGCTTGGAGCCGTCGCCGCCGTCGAGGTCGTCGGCCGCCTCGAGGAGTGCGGGGCCGATCGGCGTCCAGCCGGTCGGCGTCAGCGTCGCCACCGCCGTCTTGGCCTCGGTGCGGTCCAGCGGGCCGACCGGGTAGAGCTGGGCCGTGTCCTCGCAGCCGGTCCTGCGGTCGTCGCCCGGGTAGTCGGCGCCCAGCGTCCGGATGCCGAGCCGCACCTCCTCGGGTGTCGCGTCGAGCACCTCGTTGAACGCCTGCTTCGCCGCTGCCATCCGGGTACCGCCGTCGATGTCCCGGGTCCGCATCGAACCGCTGACGTCGAGCACCAGGTTGACCTTCGGCGCGTCCTCGCCCGTGGGTTCACCGGCGGCCGCTGGGGCCGGGAAGGCGATCCCGGCCGTCAGCGCGGCGAGCAGGGCACAGGCACCCGCCGCCAGCCGTGTTCTTGTGATCATCGGCGGATCCTATTGATCAGTGGTGCCGGGCTCCAAAACGAGACCGCGACGACATTCCGACTTCACCGTCCACGCAGCGGATTGGGCAGCTCCGCCCACAGATCCCCGGCGCTTCCCGGCGAAGTACGCATCAGCGTCAGAGCCTTCACCGGTAGTGGCTGCTCACGCAGTGCCAAGACGTCCGGCGTGCCCGGCAGTTCGCCCACGGTCGCCTCCAACGCGTCCCGCAGCGCCGCGCCCGAGCCCACCGTCGCCGCCAGCGCGCCGCCCACCAGCGAGCCGAACAGCTTGCGGCGCAGGGCCACCGGGTCGTCGGTGAGCATCCGGGTGGGCAGGTCCGGGATGTCGATGCCGTGGCGGGCGAGGCGTGCCGGGCTGACGCGGATGTCGGCCAGGTCCCGGTAGACCAGGCGCACCGGTTCGCCCGCCGCGGACAGCACCACGAGGAGGTTCTGACCGTGCGCCTCCAGGGCCACGCCCAGTTTCAGCAGGCGCAGCCCCACGGTGAGGACGAGACGGGTGAACCCCGCCCGCCAGACGGGAGACCCGGACAGACCGGTGCTGGCCAGCGCGGCCACCGGGACGACGTGCTCGCCGGGAGCCGCGTGGACCGTCGGCGACTCGCGCAGCACGGCGGCCAGGTCGGGGGAGCCGGCGGCCACCGCGCCCAGCGTGCGGGTGACGTGCAGCAGCCCGTCCGCGCGCGCCGCCAGCGCCTGCCCGAAATCCGACACGTGCGCCGACGCGGCGACGGAGGCGACCGAGATGTCCCGCACCGAGGACGTCAGCCGGGCGCTCAATGCCGTCTTGACGTGCGGCCCGCCGGGCACGGCGAGTGTCCGCAGGGACATCAGCGGGTGCGCGGCAGGCCCCTCCTCGCACGGCCTCTTGAGCACGTGCGCCGCCTGCCACGGATGCACGGGGATCAGCACCTTCGACCCGTCCCGCAGCTCCCGCGGCCAGGACCCGGACATCACGCACTCGGCCGCCGGGACCGGCATCAGCCCCAGCCCCACCACCGGACCGTGCTCAGGCCCGTAGGCGAGCTGCTCCGCCACCGAGAAGCCCGGCCGGGAACGGCAGTTCGGGTGGTAGGGATGTCCGTCGACCACCCGTCGCTCCCAGCCCCAGTCGTTGTCGGGCCACTCGTCCGGGTGAATCTCCTGACCCGCTCGCGACAGTGCCAACGACGCGACACTGTGCCCGAGTTCCACGGCGAACCCCGCCGAGTGCGGGGCGCCGAGGTCAGCCACCAGCCGCGCCGGATCGTCGTACGCGGCCTCGCCGAGCCGTACGACGCGGACGTACGCGTCCGTGCGGTACGGGTCGGCCACCGGACCCGCCAGCCGGCGTCCGTCCCCGAGGCGCAGCACGAGTCCGCCCCCGGCGGCGGGCTCCCGGCCCGTGATCCACGGCAGTGGTTCATGGGCGAAGGCACGCCACAGCCGGGAGAGCACGGCCGCGCGGGCACCGGGAAGTTCGGCCGTGAACCGGGTGACCAGACCGGGGCGGACGGCCGCCAGCTCGTCGGCGACCTCGGCCGCTGCGCTGGGAGGACGATGCACGGGCGGGCTCCTCGGGTACGAGTAGGACGTTACGAGTAGGACGTCAGGGCGTAGGGACGGCGACGGACATACTGATCGTCTCCGGCAACTCCGCCGCCTCCGCCATGGACAGCATGGACAGACCGTAGGGAACGAGTGGAACGCGTGGATCTCCTGCCCCCGCCCACCGGCGCCGACGCCGCCTTCCGGGAGGACGTCGCGGAACGCGCCGACGCCTACGCGGCGGTATCGCTGCTCAACTGCCTGCTGCGCGAGGTGGCCGAACCCCTCCCCGGCCCTCGCCCGAACTCCGGCCCCGGCCCGTCCCCCCGCCCCCGCCCGGCCCCCGGCACCCGACGGGTGTACCGGCTGCCGGGCGGCAGACTGCTCCGGGTGCTCCAGGGCCGGCGGCCCGCCGAGCCGGAGGTGCGCGGGGCGGGCGGCTGGCACCGCGTCGGCCACACCGAGCTGGTGAAACTCGTCGCGGAAGAGCTGCGCCGGCACACCGGCCTGCCCAATCACGAACTGCCCACCGAGATGACCGACAGCCGGGACGCGGTGGCCGCGCTCCTGACGGCCCGCGCCCGCGCCACCCCGCCCCACGACCCCTACCTCCGCTCCGAGCAGTCCCTCCTCACCGGCCACACCCACCACCCCGCCCCCAAGGCGCGCGGAGGCGGTCCGCACGCCGGCTGGCTGCCGTACGCGCCCGAGGCGCACGCCCGATTCCCGCTCACGCTGCTCGCCGTGCGCGAGGACACGGTCGTCGACGAGGGCGACACCGCCGCCCTGGACTCCCTCGGCAGGACCCCGCCCGGCTACCGGCTGCTGCCCGCCCACCCCTGGCAGCTGAACCTGACGGCGGCCGCCCTGGCCCCCGCCTTCGCCGACGGCCGTCTCGTCCGGCTCGGCACGACCGACTTCCTCACCTGGCCGACGGCCGCGATCCGCACGGTGTACGCAGCCGAGTACCTCCCCGGACAGGACCTGTTCCTCAAGTTCAGCCTCGACGTGCGCATCACCAACGACGTTCGCCGCCTGTGGCGCCACGACCTGCTGCGACTGCGCCGCACCGACACGGCGGCCACCGAGGCCCTCGACGCCGTCGGTTCCCCGGCGGCCTGGCTCGGCGACCGCGGTTACCGCACCGCGGACTTCGCCTTCGAGGAACTGGCCGTCGTCGTGCGCGACGGACTGCGTGACCGCGTCCTGCCCGGCGCGACCCCGCTTCTCACCGCCGCGCTCGTGGAGGGCTTCCCGGACAGCCCGTTGGCGCGCACCACGGACCCGGCGGCCTGGTGGGAGGCGTACCTCGCCGCCGTCGTCCCGCCCGTCCTGACCGCCTTCGCCGACGACGGCGTCGTCCTGGAGGCACACCTGCAGAACACGCTGGTCGCCGTGGACGCCTCCGGCGTCCCGGTGCAGGCCCTGTTCCGGGACGCCGAGGGTGTCAAGTTGCTGCCGGACACCTCCCGGCCGGACGGCTGGGAGCGGCTGGTCTACTGCCTCGTCGTCAACCACCTCTGCGAGATCGCCGCCGCCCTGGCCGAACACCATCCCGGCCTGGACCCCTGGCCCGCCGCCCGCCGGACCCTGACCCGCCACGACGACATCCCGGAGATCCCCGCTCTCCTCGCCTCACCCACCCTCCCCGGCAAGACCAACCTCCTGCTCCGCTGGACGGGCGCGGACGGCGCCACCGCCCGCTACCGGCCGCTGCCCAACCCGCTGCTCGGGGCGTGAGTACTGCCGAGTGCCCCGTCCAGGAGACGGCCCGGGGCGGGGCGCCCGGCCGTGCGGTGCGGCAGCGTCAGGCGCAGGTCGTGTACGAAGGGAAACGGGTCCACGTCCCGGAGAGACGGCGAGCCGGGCCCCGCGGCACGACGCCTGCATGCAATGCACGAGAATCTCGCGCGGCATTTGTACTATATGTCGCAAAACTCCCTTACTGGGAAGGTCGCGGGATGACTTACGACGAACTGGCCACAACGGGCTCCGGCCTGTCCGTGTTCGGCATCGCACTGGGCCAGACATGGCTGGTGGCCGTTGCCTTCGCCCTCACGCTCGGAGGCGCGTTCCTGGTCCGGGCCACGTTCCGGCGGGGGAGGAGCGCGCATGACGCGTAGGCCCGGCACCTCCCCCACCCGGGCGGGGCGGGCCGGGCCCGGCCTGCCCGGGGCGCGGTACGTCCCCGTGGACGGGAAGGGCGCGCTCGGTGCACTGCCCCTCCTCGCCCTCGTCGTCGGCTGGGGGGCCTGGCACCTACTGCAACTCACCGTGTGGCGTGACAGCACCGGCCCGGGCCTGGGGTACGTCTGGCTGGCGTCGTTCCTCCTGCTGTGGTGGCTGCCCGTGTGCTGGCTGGAGCGTCCGGCCACGGTCACCGACTCCGAGCAGCAGGGCATCGACGGGCTGCGGGTGACCGTCCAGGTCCCCGTCTACAACGAGGACGCCCAGGTGCTCCGCGCGTGTCTGGAGTCCGTGTTCGCCCAGTCCCGCCGTGTGCAGCGGGTGTGTGTCGTCGACGACGGCTCCGTCGACGGCGTGACGGGCGAACCCCTCCTGTACGACGCCGAACGCGCCTGGTTCCTGGACCAGGCCGGCCGACTCGGCATCGAGGCGACCTGGGACCGCACCCCCAACCGCGGCAAGCGGTGGGCCCAGATGCACGTGCTGGCCGAGGACGACGCCGACGTCTTCGCCACCCTCGACAGCGATTCCGTTCTGGACGAGCACGCGGTGGCGGAAGGCCTGAAGCCGTTCGCCGACCCGCGGGTTCAGTCCGTGGCCGGACTCGTCGTCCCGCTCAACGTCCGGACCAACGTCCTGACCCGGCTCACCACGGTGCTCTACGTCCCCTTCACCCGGGGCCTGCGCAGCGCGCAGTCCGTGCTCGGCTCCGTTCTCATCAACTCCGGCACGCTCGCCTTCTACCGGGCCGACGTCGTGCGCAAGCATGCCGGGGTCTACGAGCGGGAGGCCTTCCGCGGCGTCCCGATGCAGATGAACGACGACTCCATGCTGACCATGTACGCGCGCCTGGAGGGCCGGACGGTCCACCAGCCCTCCGCCGTGTGCTTCACCCTCGTACCGGACAGGGCACACCACTACTTCCGTCAGCAATTGCGCTGGATGCGCGGCACCACCGTGCGGCACCTGTGGTGGCTGCGCCACATGCCGCTGCGTTCACTGGCCTTCTGGATGCCCGTGGTCGAGTACGCGCATCTCGTGCTGGCACTCCTGCTGCCCGTCGTCGTCCTCGTCACTCCGGAGCTGCGCGGGCAGTGGGGACCGCTGGCCCAGTACACGCTGATCCTCGGTTGCGCCTTGAACTACCTGGTCAGCCTGCGCCTGTTCGCCATTCGGCGAACCGACGAGACGCTGTCGCACCAGGTCCTCATGTTCGCACTCTCCCCCGTGGCCGGACTGTGGCGGCTGATGGTGCTCCGCCCCCTGTACCTGTACGCCATGGCCACCTGCTGGCAGATCGGCAGCTGGGGGACCCGCGCCCGGGTGGAGGTGGGTGTGTCACCCGCCCGGTGATCAGGACTCCCAGGATTCTCCCCCAGGGTCGATCCTGGGTAACCTCCCCTGACGGGCGCCGCGAAGGCAGGTCACGGACGCAAGGCTGAAGGGGCAGGTCGACTGCGGAAATGTTGAGACAGGTCACCGCCACCCACTACGTCGAACCCCTGCGCTCCGGGGGCTCCGTCCCCGGTGTCGTCGAGGCCGACGACCTCGGCACCTACGTAGTGAAGTTCACCGGCTCCGCGCAGGGCCGCAAGGCGCTGGTCGCCGAGGTGATCGTCGGAGAGCTGGCGCGTGAGCTGGGGCTTCGGGTGCCGGAGCTGGTCCTCGCCGACTTCGACCCGGCGATCGGCGCCGGCGAACCGCACCAGGAGGTGCGGGAGCTGCTGGACGCCAGCGCGGGACTCAACCTCGGCATGGACTACCTGTCGGGCGGCGCCGACCTCACCCCCGAGGTCGCGGCGGTGTTCCCGGTGGACGCGGGGGAGGCCGGGCGCGTCGTGTGGCTGGACGCCCTCACCGTGAACGTGGACCGTACGGTGCACAGTTCCAACCTGATGGTCTGGCCGACTCTCGGCATCGCGCCTCCGCGCCTGTGGCTGATCGACCACGGGGCGGCCCTCGTCTTCCACCACCGCTGGGGCGCCTCTCCGCCCCAGAAGGCGTACGACTTCCGCCATCACGCCCTCGGCCACCACGCGCCCGACGTCCGGGCCGCCGACGCCGAGTTGGCGCCGAAGGTGACTCGGGAGCTGCTGCGCGACGTGGTGGCCCGGGTGCCGGATGCCTGGCTGACCCGCGAGGCCGGCTTCGACACCCCGGACGAGGTCAGGGACGCCTACGTCGGCTACCTGCACGCGCGCGTGCGGGCGTCCCGGGAGTGGCTGCCCACCGACTTCCCGACCCGTGAGGAGCTCGCCGCGGAGAACGCCGCCCGCGCGGCACGCACCGAGCGCGGCCGTCCCGACTGGCTCAAGCGGGTCCCCGACCTGCACGGCAAGCCGCCCGCCGAGCAGGACTGGTCCGTGCATCTGGGCTGACGTATGCGGCCCGGCACATGCCCGCGCCCCCGGTGCCGTTCGCGGGTGCCGGGGGCGCGGGGGGCTTGGAGGAGCCGGGCGTCAGCCCTTCAGCTGCTCGTACGCCGGCAGCGTCAGGAAGTCGGCGTAGTCCTCGTCGAGGGAGACGGTCAGGAGCAGGTCGTGGGCCTGCTGCCAGTTGCCGGCCGCGAAGGCCTCGTCGCCGATCTCGGCGCGGATGTTCGCCAGCTCCTCGGCGGCGACCTTGCGGGCCAGCTCGGCGGTGACCTGCTCGCCGTTGTCGAGGACGACCTCCGCGTTGATCCACTGCCAGATCTGCGAGCGGGAGATCTCGGCGGTGGCCGCGTCCTCCATCAGGTTGAAGATGGCCACCGCGCCGAGGCCGCGCAGCCACGCCTCGATGTAGCGGACGCCGACCTGCACGGCGTTGACCAGGCCCGCGTATGTCGGCTTGGCATCCAGGGAGTCGACGGCGATCAGGTCGGCCGCCTTGACGTCGACGTCCTCGCGCAGGCGGTCCTTCTGGTGGGGCCTGTCGCCGAGCACCTTGTCGAAGGACTCCATGGCGATCGGGACCAGGTCGGGGTGGGCGACCCAGGAGCCGTCGAAGCCGTCGCCGGCCTCGCGGTCCTTGTCGGCGCGGACCTTCTCGAAGGCCACCTTGTTCACCTCGGCGTCCCGGCGGGACGGGATGAACGCCGCCATGCCGCCGATCGCGTGCGCACCCCGCTTGTGGCAGGTGCGGACCAGGAGTTCGGTGTACGCCCGCATGAACGGGGCGGTCATCGTCACCGCGTTGCGGTCCGGCAGGACGAACTTGGCGCCGCCGTCCCGGAAGTTCTTGACGATGGAGAACAGGTAGTCCCAGCGGCCCGCGTTCAGCCCGGAGGCGTGGTCGCGCAGTTCGTAGAGGATCTCTTCCATCTCGTACGCGGCCGTGATCGTCTCGATCAGGACGGTGGCGCGGACGGTGCCCTGCGGGATGCCGACGTAGTCCTGCGCGAAGACGAAGACCTCGTTCCAGAGGCGGGCCTCCAGGTGCGACTCCGTCTTCGGCAGGTAGAAGTACGGGCCCTTGCCGAGGTCGAGCAGGCGCTGGGCGTTGTGGAAGAAGTACAGGCCGAAGTCGACCAGGGCACCGGGGACCGGACGGCCGTCGACCTGGAGGTGGCGCTCGTCGAGGTGCCAGCCGCGCGGGCGCGTGACGACCGTCGCCAGCTCCTCGTCGGGGCGCAGGGCGTACGACTTGCCGGTGCGCTCGTCGGTGAAGTCGATGCTCCGGGTGTAGGCCGAGGCCAGGTTGAGCTGGCCGAGGACGACGTTCTCCCAGGTCGGCGCGGAGGCGTCCTCGAAGTCCGCGAGCCAGACCTTCGCGCCCGAGTTGAGGGCGTTGATGGTCATCTTGCGGTCGGTGGGGCCGGTGATCTCGACCCGGCGGTCCTGGAGCGCGGCCGGAGCGGGGGCCACCTTCCAGGAGTCGTCCGCGCGGATCGCGGCGGTCTCCGGGAGGAAGTCGAGCGTGGAGGTGCGGGCGATCTCGGCGCGGCGCTCCGCACGGCGGGCGAGGAGTTCGTCACGCCGGGGCGTGAACCGCCGGTGCAGCTCGGCCACGAAGGCGAGCGCCGCATCGGTGAGGACCTCCTCCTGCCGGGGCAGGGGCTCGGCGTCGACGATGGCCAGCGGGGACGGCGCTGGTGCGGACATGAGCTGTCACTTCCTTCAGCGGTGGCACCGGGTGCCAGAGGGTGCGTATGGGGCATAGCGCACCCGATGTGCGGGCGGGTGCTTCTGGTCAGTGGATACTAGTTTCCTCATCGTGGAACTTCAATGGTTTGTTGATGTCGAGATTCTCCGAGTCGAGGGAAGGTGGCGCCCAGTGCCACACCCCTTACTCAAGGTGGCGGAGGTCGGCCTCGGTGTCGATGTCGTACGGCCGCGCCACGTCTCCGCACTCCACCAGCTCGATCTCCGCCTCGTGTTCCCTCAGGTAGGCGCGTGCCCCACGGTCTCCGGTCGCAGTCGCCGCGACGCCCGCCCAGTGGGCGGCGCCGAGGAGGACGGGGTGCCCGCGCACGCCCGCGTACGCCGCCGATGCGAGCGATGTCTCGTCCCGGTGGGCGGCACGCACCCGCGCCGTCGCCTCCGCTCCGATGCCGGGCTGGTCCACCAGGGCGACCAGCGCGGCCCGGTCCCCACTGCCGGCCAGCGAGGCGAGTCCGGCGCGCAGCGACGACCCCATGCCCTGTTCCCAGTCGGGGTTGTCCACGAGGGCGCACCCGTCGAGCGCCGCCCGTGCCCGTACGTCCTCGGCCCGCGCCCCCAGGACGACGTGCACGCGAGTGCATCCGGCCGCGCGCAACGCCGCGACCGCGTGTTCGACGAGCGGGTGTCCACGGTGTTCGAGCAGTGCCTTGGGGCGTCCGCCGAGCCGCCGCCCGCCCCCGGCGGCGAGCAGTAGACCCGCTACTCCCGCCGCCGCCTGGTCTTCGTTGTCCGTCATGCGTCCTGCATACCTGACCGCCCGCCGAACGATCCGGCGTGGGCCGGGACTCCGGAGGCTGAATTTCGGTGCGCACGGTGGCGCGCCGGGTGCGGGGTGGCGTTTACTGGCCCGCATTCGCGGCGCCGACCAAGTGCTACGGGGTGCTCGGCATGTTCACCACGTAGGGGCGCACAACGGGGTGCGAGGGGGAGGGCTGTGTTGCGGAGCTTGGGGCAGAGGCGCGTGACCGTCGGCGACGAGGACGATGTGAGGGTGGTGGCCCTGCGGACCGCGGTGTCCCGGTTACGTCGTCAACTCGCCCTGTTGCCCGCCGAATTTCCGGACCGGGTCATCGCCGAGGACGAACTCGCCGACCTCGCCGCGATGACGGACCACGGTGTTCCCGAGGTGCCGCGGCTGCACCGCTCTCTGCTGCTGATAGTGGGCGCGATCGGCTCCGTCAGCGCCCTGTCGCGCGGGCTGACGGATGTCCGTCACGCCGTGGAGCTGTTCGGCGGTCCACCTCGCCGGTGAGGCGCTGAACGTGGTGAAGCGGCCGCGCTGAACGGCTGCTGATGAAGCGCCCGTGTCGAACGGTCGCGTCGAACGGTCGCGTTGAAGCGCCCGTGTTGATGCGTCCGCCGGTGCTGAAGCGGCTGCGCCGAGTGGCGCGCTGAAGACGTGCTGTGTGACGCGCGACGCCCCTCGGCCTCAGGTTGGCCGGGGGGCGGGGGTGGCGTGCTGGGGCTCAGGCGGCCGGGTTGCCGTTCGAGGCGAGGAGGGCCTCCGACAGCTCCGCCGCCACCTGCTGGAGCAGCGGCACCATCCGCTCGGTCGCGGTCTCCGTGACCCGGCCGGCCGGACCGGAGATCGAGATGGCCGCCGCGGTGGGGGAGTCCGGCACGGAGACGGCCAGGCAGCGGACGCCGATCTCCTGCTCGTTGTCGTCGATCGCGTACCCCTGGCGCCGCACGTCCTCCAGCGCCGCGATGAAGCCGTCCGGCGTGGTGATCGTCTTGTCGGTCGCTGCCGGCATGCCGGTCCGGCCCAGCAGGGCCCGCACCTCGTCCGCCGGGAAGTCCGCGAGCAGCGCCTTGCCGACGCCGGTGGAGTGCGGCAGGACGCGCCGGCCGACCTCGGTGAACATGCGCATCGAGTGCTTGGACGGCACCTGGGCGACGTACACGATCTCGTCCCCGTCGAGCAGCGCCATGTTCGCGGTCTCGCCGGTCTCCTCGACCAGGCGGGCCAGGTGCGGGCGGGCCCAGGTACCGAGCAGCCGGGAGGCGGACTCGCCGAGCCGGATCAGACGGGGGCCGAGGGCGTAGCGGCGGTTGGGCTGCTGGCGTACGTATCCGCAGGCCACGAGGGTGCGCATCAGGCGGTGGATGGTCGGCAGCGGCAGTCCGCTGCTCGCGGAGAGCTCGCTGAGGCCGACCTCGCCGCCCGCGTCCGCCATCCGTTCGAGCAGGTCGAAGGCGCGCTCCAGGGACTGGACGCCACCTGTGGCGGACCTGGCGGAGTCGGTGGTGCTGGCGCTGGACGTCGGCACGGCACGTTCCTTTCGGGGCTGGCGGGAGAAAGAAGCGTACCCGGCGGCCGGTTGACTACCGGCTTGTAC